>DASVWD010000115.1 GCA_036389795.1 Longimicrobium sp. | reverse complement strand
CATCGAGGCGCTGCGCGACATCGAGCCCGGCGAGGAGCTGGCCTACGACTACGCGTTCGTCCTCCCCGAGCGCCACACCCCGGCGGCGAAGCGGCGCTACCCGTGCCGCTGCGGCGCCGCCGGCTGCCGCGGCACCCTGGTCCGGAAGAGACGGCGCTGACACACGATCGAACAACGGCAAGGCTCACGCAGAGTCAGCAGAGTTGACGGAGGGGTTTCTCTGCCGATTCTGCGGACGCTGCCGACTCTGCGTGATACCGTTTTTCGAGATTCGCTGTGCATTGGGAAGCTGTCATTCCGAGTGGAGCCCGATGCGCTGAGCTCGCGTTCGCCACCGAAGTCGGCCGGGCTCCCGAGGAATCTACCCGCGGCCGGCAGGAGGCCGGACCGATGCACGGAGCCAGCGTCCGGGCGGGGTGAGCAGATTCCTCGGGCGCCGCCCAGCTGAGGTGTGGAATCCGGATCGGTGCTGCGGCGCCGCTCGGAATGACATGGTTCGCGAGAGGACCGGATTGCACGCTGATTCCTGGAATCCGGTATGAGGCCTATGAGGCCTGTTGTTTTCCCGGATACACGCGAGCGGGGCGCCACCTGGTCCGGTGGCGCCCCGCTCCGCTGTCGGCTTCTGTCGATCGGCTCCGCCTCCGCGCCGCTACCGCCCGATCCAGTAGCTGGCCTTGATGACGAAGATGTTGTCGGGGCGCTGCTGGAAGATGGCGTTGGCGTCGCGCCCGAAGTCGAAGTCGCCGAAGGGCATGGCCCCGGCGCGCTGCTGCTGCCACACCAGGAAGAGCGTGGAGCCCGGCCGGTACTCCCAGCGCAGCACCGCGTTGCCGCGCAAGCTGCGGAAGTTCAGGTCCGGGTTGCCGAACGAGAACGCCTGGGCGGAGCGCGTGCCCTCCGCGGCGCAGTCGCCGTTCGGGTCGGCCGTGTAGCGGTTGGCGGCCTCGTCGAAGCAGAGGGTGCCGAAGTCTTCGCCATACACCATCTTCTCCGTGGTGCGCGGCCCGGTGAACTCCTTGAAGCGCGAGTAGTCGCCGGCGAACACGAACGGCTGCGCGAACAGCTCCAGCGTCAGCGTGGGCGTGAAGGTCCAGTTCAGCCGCGTGTTCATGGAGAAGGTGTTCTGGTCCAGGTCGGCGAACAGCGCCCGCTGCCCCATGAAGTGGGTGGCGGTGGGGTCGTCGCGCCGCAGCACGAACTGCGTGGTGGACTTCTGGCGCGAGTACGAGGGCCCCAGCGAGAGCTGCACGTTGGTCGCGGGCTTGACGCGCACGGTGGCGTTCGCCCCGTAGTAGTACGCCCCGTCGGCGTAGTGGAACCAGTCGTGGGCGGTGGAGAACACCACCGGCTTGCGCGCGTCGGTGCTCACGCGGCCGTGCAGCAGGCGGCCGCCATGTTCGCGCACCACGGGGCCGCCGCGCGTCAGGCGGTCGTCGTTCGTCTCGGGGTACAGCTCCGCGTAGAAGCCCCAGTTCCAGTAGTTCGCGCTCTGCCCGCCCGTGAAGAAGTGCAGCTGCGCCGCCGTGCGGTCGCCGTCGAAGTTGTACTCCGACTGCCCGCCCAGGATGGCGAGCCAGTTGCGGTACAGGCGCGTGGGCGTGGTCCAGCGCCGCATCACGTTGGCGAGCGTCCAGACGTAGTCGGCCCGCGTCAGGAAGGCGGCGTCGTTCACCTCGAAGCCGGGGCTGCGGTAGTTGACGGCGCCCTCCCACTGCCAGTCGCCCGCGTCCTTGGCCATGCGCAGGTAGCCGCCGTAGCCGCGCAGCGCGGTGGCCGAGGCGTCCAGCACGTCCGAGAAGAGCGCGTTGCCCCCGCTCACCCGGTCGGGCCGCTGGAAGTAGCGGGCGGAGGAGCGCTGCAGCCGCAGGATGGCCAGCGAGTCGCCCGAGGTGTTCGAGACGGCGAAGTTGCCCAGCAGGTGGTAGGTGCGGTTCTTCCACCACATCTCCCAGTCCACCCCCACCGCCTCGGCGTGGCCGGGGAGGCGCCGCTCCAGCGCGTCGGAGTCGAAGCGCCGGATCACCGAGGTGCCGATGGCGCCCACCGTGAGGTTGCCGCCGCGCAGGTTGCGCTTCACCCGTCCCACGAAGTAGTTGCTGGCCGGCTCCACCTCCTCGGTGAAGCGGCCGCCCAGGGTGTCCTGCACCAGCGCGCGCTCGGAGCGGGTCACCGCGTCCAGCAGCCCCACCTGGAGCCCGCCCCGGGTGCGCCCCGTCACCTTCGCCGCCGCCAGGATGGTGCTGCTCTCGGGCGTGTGCACGAACTCCGCGTCGCCACGGGTGACCAGCCCCTGCGGCGAGCGGCCGATGCGCCGGGAGTAGAAGAGCGTCATCGAGGAGACGTTCGAGCAGTTGATGCACCAGAAGTCGCCGAAGCCGAAGAGGCCGCTGCCTTCCACGAAGAAGGGCCGCTTCTCGGAGAAGAAGGTCTCGAACGCCGAGAGGTTCACCACCGCCGGGTCCACCTCCACCTGGCCGAAGTCGGGGTTGATGGTGGCGTCGAGCGTGAGCGTGGAGCTGAGCTGGTACTTGACGTCGCCGCCCATGCGCACGTCGTAGTCGGCGTCCTGCTGGAAGGGGCTGCCGGGCTGGGTGGGCGTCACGTAGCGGGCGCGGCTGAGCACGTACGGCAGGAGCTCCATGCGGCCGCGGCTCCTCGGCGCCCGTAAGCCCTCCACGTGCCCGAAGCGCTGCGGGCCGCCCTGGTCGCGCCTCCCCCACGGGCTCCACATGGAGGTCTCGTTCAGCCGCTGCACGTAGCGCCACACCTGCATCCCCCACGTCTGCATGCTGTCGCGCGGGAAGCGGAGCTGGCTGAAGGGGATCTTCAGCTCGGCCGTCCACCCCAGCGAGTCGATGCGCGTGGCCGCGGTCCACACCGGGTCCCACGACGGGTCGGCGGACGGCGAGGCCTGGCCGGCGTCGTACTTGACCCCCGAGGGGTTGATCTGGATGACGGTGCGCCCGGTGTGGTCGTGGTAGGTGTCGAAGACGAACTGCACGTTGTCGGACTCGGTGCTCTGGTCGCGGCGGGCCAGCCGGGTGGTCACCCCGCGGGCGCCCAGCGAGTCGAACATCCGCGCGCCGATGTACAGCGCCTCGGCGTCGTAGGCCAGGCGGATCTCGGTGCGCTGCGTGGCGGGCTTCCCCTCGTCGGGCTCGAACTGCACGAAACTGGTGGCGGGAGTCCCGCCCTGCCACACCGCCTCGTCGAGCACGCCGTCGAGCACGATGGGCGTGGTGCGCTCCACCGCCTGCATGCGCGGGGTGGCGCCGGCGGGGTGCGCGCCGTTCTGCGCGGCCGCGGGCGCGGCGAGCGCCAGCAGGGCGGCCAGGGATGCTGCGGACAAGCGGGAGGGGGACATGGGCGTCGAGCGTTGGAGGAGGGCCGCACCGGCGGAACATCGCCTTCGATGAGCGATGTGCGCGGAAGGTTGTAAGCGCGTGCCGCCGGCCGGGTCTCGCGTGCTATCTTTATAGCACAGTGCTAGATTATTAGCACCCATGTGCGCCGTCAAGCCTCTCCTTCGCCGCGCGCGAGGCTGGCGAAGGAGAGGGCGTCCCCTACCCGGCTCCTCCCTGGCCGAGCGCCTGCTCGATGAACCCGACGGCCTCGGCGACGCTGGTGGTGAACACGCCGCCCTCGCCGGCGTCGAAGGCGCGGCGCCACTCCCGGTAGCCCTCCTCGCCGGCGCCGGTCGGGGCGCCGCCCTGCACCCGGTCGGTCACGCTGTCGAGCACGGCTTCTTCCGCGAACGGCAGGTGGCCGATCTCGCCCGCGTAGCCGCTCGGAGCCAGCGGGTTGCGGACGCGCACGCCGCTCACGGCCACGTGGACGATGACGCCCAGCTCCGGGTGCGTCTCGACCTTCAGGACGGTGAGCGTGGAGTCCTCCTCGCCGGGGCGCGCGCGGTAGCGCCACACCTGCCCCGGCTGGAAGGTCGAGCCCGCGTAGTCTTCAAGCACGTCGCCTCTCCGATCATTCCAGATCCCCCATCACGGCTTCCGGGGCGTCCGCTTCGCCAGGAGCTCCTCGCGGCTCTGATACTCGCCGTACTCGTTGAGCCCGACGACCCGGAAGCCGAACGCCTCCGCGAGCGCGATGAACGGCCCGACGCCGCCGTACGGATACGACCAGGGATCGATGTGCATCTCCGCCGTGGTCCCATCCGTCATCTCGCAGCTGAGCAGCCCGTACTCTCCTTCCTCGACCGTCTCGAAGACGCGGAAGAAGTCCCACTGCGCGCTGAGCTGCTCGGACGGGTCCGGGATGAAGATCGAAGTCGAGCGCCTCCGCCGCAGCCACTCCTCGCGCTCCTGCGGCGTGGGCCAGCTGAAGTGAGCCTTCGCCTCGTCCGGGACCAGGCCCACCCACTCCCCCGGATCGCGAAAGGCTTCGCCGTCTTTGTCTTTCTTCAGCTCGTAGAAAAGCTTGCGGAGACTGTCGAAGCGGCTGGCGTCGTCGACCTGGAAACGGACTCCGAAGTCTTCCATCTCGTGCTCCCCTGGAGATCAGGAATCAGTCGGTACGGCGGCGGGACGAACCGGCGCGCCCGGCCCGGCTCCCCAGCGCGGCCCAACGCCCAGGTACTCGCGCCGGAACGACCAGTCGCGCTCCGCCTCCTCCGGGGTGCCGAGCAGCCGCGTGGTCCCCGAGTGGATCCAGGTGACGCGGTCCGCCGCCGCGAAGACGAAGGCGACCTCGTGCCCCGTGAGCACCACGGCGGCGCCCCGCCGGGCGAGCGCGCGGAAGGCGGCCACCAGCGCCTCGGTGTCCGCGGGGGTGAGCCCCAGGAACGGCTCGTCGGCAAGGAGGCACTCGGGGGCGCGAAGGAAGGCCAGCGCCAGCTCGGCGCGCCGCCGCTCGCCCCCGGAGTAGCTCTCCGGTCGCCGGTCGAGGAGGTGGGCGATGCGGAGCTCCTCCGCGACTTCGTCCCCGCCCGCGGTGGCGAAGCGGCGCCGCAGCGCGGCCAGGTGCTGGCGGAGCGTGAGGGTGCGGGTCAGCGTGCAGCGGTCGACCGGGAGGAGGAAGAGCCCCTCGCGGGCGAGCCGGAACAGGCGGGTGCGCACGTACGCGCGGCCCCGGTAGCGGATCACGCCGTGGTCGGGGGCCAGGAGCCCCGCCATGATCCGCAGCAGGGTGCTCTTCCCCGAGCCGTTGCGCCCCACCAGCGCGGTCACCACCCCGCGCTCGGCGTGCAGGGTGGCCGCGGAGAGCACCTGCCGGTGCCCGAACCGCTTCCCGATGCAGTCGGCCACTAGGACGGGGTCCGGCGTCATCGCCACGCCGTGAGCGCCGCGCGCAGCCCCGTGGCCGGTAACCCGAGGTACGCGGCCAGCGCGGGCCCGCCGAACCGCCACAGCGTGAAGGCCGCCTCCAGCGCCGCGGCCGGCAGGGCCAGGTATGCCGCCAGCGTGGCCCGGCCGTAGCCGAGGTTCGCCAGGAAGAGGTCCTCGTCCCGGCGGCGCGCCTCCAGCAGCCCCAGCGCCACCACCACCACGACCGCGAGGGGATTGCCGCCGGGGAGGAGCGCCGCGGGTTCCACGGAGCGCCCGGAGTCCGCGGCCCTGAGCACCAGCAGCATCGCGAGCACCAGGTGGACCAGCACCCAGTACGCCACGGAGCGCCGGAAGAAGACGCCCGGGAAGGGTGCCACGAGCCAGGGGCCCGGCTTGGACATGGTTCGGCTTTCCACGAGCAGGAGGTCCGGCGGCCCGGCGTCCAGGCGCGGAGGGGAGATCGCGAGGATACGGCTCGAAGGTAGGCCCGGTCCTCCGCCGCCGGCAACGGCTCCTCGGACAGAATTCGGTTAAAGCGGATGGCGGAATGTCGGGCGCTGGATCTCTCCCGAGGTACGATCGGACCGGGCCGGGGGCTCGATCGCGGGCGGCGTCAGCGGAACCAGGTGGCGATGGTGTAGCGCACGCCGTGGGTGACGGGCGTCACCTCGTGCGTGGTCTCGGCGCGGAAGGTGACCAGCGTGCCCGGGGCGGCGCTCGCGGCGACGCGCGCCTCCGGGGCGGCGTACGGCCCGTGGAAGACCAGCGCGCCGCCGCCGTAGGTGTCCGGCTCCGGCTCGTCGGAGCGCGCGCTGAGGAAGACGACGGCCGAGATGCGGCGGAAGCGCGAGTCGTCCCACACCATCGGCGTGTTGCCGTCCTGGTGCGGGACGAAGAAGTCGCCGGTCTCGTAGCGGAGGAACTGCGGCTCCTCGACCTCCGTGACGGCCACGCCGAAGTGCGCCTCGATCTCCGCCTTGCGCTCCATCAGCCGCTGTCTGACGAGCGCGCGCGTCTCCGGCGAGACGGCCACGCGCGTGGTCCTGCGCACGGCCGAGTGCACCACGCCGCCGGCCTCCGCGCCGAGCACGGTGGCCGGGGCGCCGCCCGCGCGCTCCAGCTCCGCGACGATATCGGCGCGGGTGGCCGCGTCGAGGAAGTTCTCGATTTCGAGGAGGTCGATCATCAAGTGGGTCGGCAGGGTGGAGACGGGATGGACGAGGCGTAGCGTCCGCCGGTCAGGCGGCGGACGACCCCTTCGCGGCACCGGGCGGGTTCGCGCGCAGCAGCGCCATCCCCCACGCGTTCGCGTACAGGAGGTAGACAGCGTAGGGAAGGAACCACCACGCGGCAACCCGGTCCAGCCCGAAGAGCAGCGCCAGCAGCCCGAGCGCGGCCAGGCTGTACGCGATCGAGGCGATGAAGCTCAGGCGCAGGCTGCGGAGCCGGAAGAACAGGTAGTTCCAGAAGGCGTTGGCGAGGAGCACGAGCGTGATCAGCGCCAGGCAGGCCGCGCGCGTCCGGCCCGGCGGCAGCAGGAGCAGCCGGTAGAGGACGGCGAAGCAGACGACGTAGTACGCGGCGCCGATCACGATCCACACCGCGAGCGGCGGCGAGAAGCGCGGCATGCGCAGCTCGGCGAAGCGCTCCCTGACGCCCCGGCCCGCGAAGACGCCTTCCAGGGCCGCCGCGGCGAGGCAGGCGGCGAGCGCGAGCGGCATTGGATGCGTCACGGCGCGATGCCTAGCCCTGGTCGTAGCGAAGATAGTTCAGCGTGGCGTCGTCGCCCCATAGCGCCTCCCAGTAGTTCACGCCGCTGCCGTCCGCGAAGAGGATGCGGCTCGCCGGGAGGCACTCGGACTGGAACTCGCGCCGCTCGCGGTTGATGAACCGGACCACCGCCTCGCGAGGAGCGGCCGGCATCTCCTCGCCGGTGAGAAGCCACGCGAGCTCAGCGGCCCAATCGGCGTCCCGGCTCGCTTCTTCGGGCGACTTCGCCCCTACCGACGCGATGACGCCGTCCCAGGTGGCGGGGTCGGCGGGGAGCGTGATCGCGAGGCTGTCGAGCACGCCGATGCCGCCGCTGTAGAACGAGAGGTCGTAGAAGACTCCGCCGGGCGGGGGCGGCGCGGGGAGATGGAGCACCCGGGCCACGACCTCGAGCCCGGCGTCGCGGTCCGCGTCCGCGTGGTGGAAGCG
Source organism: Longimicrobium sp. (assembly GCA_036389795.1). NCBI lineage: Bacteria > Pseudomonadati > Gemmatimonadota > Longimicrobiia > Longimicrobiales > Longimicrobiaceae > Longimicrobium > Longimicrobium sp. Next base: position 83,905 of record DASVWD010000115.1, on the reverse strand, counting down.
CCGCTCGACGCCGTCGTAGGGATGCAGGTCCATGCGTCGCCCTCTCCTCCCCGTTCGAACCGTCACCGGTGGCCGGCGACGCCCGAAGCGCGGCTCATACCGGATTCCACGATCGATGGCGCAATCTCGTACGGAAGCAAGGAAGATGTCATCCTGAGGAAGCGTCCGCCGATCCTCGCGTCCACGCCGGCGCCTGGACGCTTCCGAAGGATCTATGGCCTGCACTGCGTGGATCTTCGCAACGCGGGCCATGGATCCTTCGGCCTGCAGCCATTCGCGCCAACGCGGCGGCGGTCTGGCCGGCCTCGGGATGACACCGCTTCTGTAATGCACATCGATTTCGGAGACCGGTATCAGAAGCTGACCCTCGCGATCTTCGCCGCGACCTGCGACTTCACGGCGGCGGGGGCGGCATCGACGAAGACCTGCTGGACGGCCGCGGAAAGGGGCTGTCCGTACGCCGGCCGGAGCGGCAGGGCGGCGCGGTAGGCGGCCGCCATCGCCGCCGGGCCGATCATCTGGTACACGTCCAGGAGGGCGTGGACGTCCGCGTTGGCGTCGCGCCCGGGGACCCAGCCCCGCGTGAAGGTCCACGCCGAGACGTCCGCCGTGCCCGTCCGGAGCACGTTGTAGCCGTACAGCTCCAGGAACTGGGTCAGCGACTCGTTGGCCACGTAGCTGTGCGACAGCTCGTGGACGGTGATGGCGTCGTGCGGCAGGCGCGTCGCCGGCGTGCGGGTCTCGTACGTCCCCCGGTCTTCCAGGTTGAGCGTGCCCCCTCCCCCGCTGCTGCCGATTCCGAACCCGTACCAGATGCGCACGCTCGGGGTGGGGAAGGGCGTGTCGAGGAAGCCTTCCACGACCGGGACGGCGGACTCGGCGAAGCGGAGGGCGTCGAACGCCTCCGCCCGCATGTTCTCCGCGGGGAAGACGGCGGTGACGGGGACGCTCCCCCACCGCGCGGCGATGCGTCCCTCGGCGTACCGCCCGGCCTCGACGATGTCTCCCCCGAGCCCCGGCGTGCGCAGCAGGTCGATCCTGGCCTGGATGTACGAGGCGGACTGCGGGTTCAGGGGGAGGCTCTGCTCGAGGCGGGAGATGGTCGACGCGATGTGGCCGGCCAGCGCCCCGAGCATCGGGCGGGCGGTCTCGGGCACCGGGACGATGCGGGCGCGCAGCTCCACGGGCACCAGCCCTTCCACGCGCGCGAGGGCCGTCTGCGCCCCCTCGCCGCCCAGGGTCCACATGGCGGTCACACGCCCGTTCGCGTCGGTGCCCGCCGCCGCCGGCGAGACGGAGCCTCCGCCGGACGTCACCGAGAGGTGCACCGCGGCGTTGGGAACCCCCCGTCCCTGGGCGTCCACGACCCGGACGGCCACGACGTCCGGCAACGGGTACCCCGCCACCCCCGGATGCGGGTCTCGCAGGGCGACCTGCAGCGCCGCCGCGACGGGCGGGTCGGGGTCGGGGCCGGGAGGGCCGATCCCGTCGGAGCAGGAGAGGAGCGCGCCGCACGCGAGCGCGGCGAGGAGCGGGCGGCCGTGGCGCCGCGCGGGGCGGGGGGGCTGGAACATGGCGCAGCGGCGGTTCGTCGGGTCAGCGGGAGCGGGGCCGTGCACGGGCGGCCGGGAGCCACCTTCCAGAACGTCCCAGGCGGCCGCCGTGAGACGGGAGAGTCCGCCGGTCAGACCCGCTTTTCCGCGTGCTCGCACGGCAGGCTGCGAACCAGCGCGTGCACTTCGCCGAGGTTGCCGATCTTCAGGGGAAGCAGCCACGCCGATTCGCCGTTCCTGAACCAGATCTCCGTCCGCCAGAGATGCGCTTCGCCTGGCTGCGCCGGGTCGGGCCGGACCTGGTCGATCACGCGCTCCAGGTCGGCCCAGGCGAGCCACCGCCCGTCGTTGCGCTCCAGGCCCTCGGGGGTGAAGTACCTGACCGACCTCGCGCGGGCCCGGCGGTTCAGCCACACCACGAAGCCGTAGACGGCCAGCAGCATCGCGCCGATTCCCACGCCCACGGCGTTGCCTCCCGACACGCCGCCGATGAGGGCCGCCAGGCTCAGCGGGACGAGGAGAACCCCGAGCAGCACCATCGTGACGGACTGCAGCTTGCTCGTCTCGACGTTCAGGCGGTCCATGGCTCTCGCTCCTGCGAGGGGGATTCTCGATCCGGAGTAGCGCGCGGTGAGGCGTGGCCTGATACCTCCGGCGACCGCCTCATCCGACGAGGCGGAATCGGCCTTCGCCCAGTGGCAGCAGCTGGAACCGTGGCGGGCGGCGTCTCGGCCAGGTCAGCGTATGGTGCCGCCGGAGCCAGTCGCGGATGGCCGTGCCGCCGGAGTCGCGGAATTCCGGGCACTGGTTCCAGAAGCCCCGGGTCAGGCGGAACCGATGCGGCCGCCCGTCGATCTCGACCTCGATCTCGTTCCAGGTCCGGTCGAAGTGCAGATCGCGGTTCGCGATGCCGACGTGGATGCCGAAGGTGCCGCTGCCGTTCGACCACGCACGCGCTTCCATCGGCAAGTCCTTTCTCCTCCCGTGCGAGCCGGGTTCAGCGGGTCAGGTCCACGGTGACGAGCGGAACGTCCCAGTGCGCGATCAGGATCTCGAACCGCCGCTGCTCCTCGCGCCGGAAGGTCTCCTGGTCCGGGTACAGCTGCCGGACCAGGGCTTCCTCTCCAGAGGAATCCATGGCGGAGGCGGCGTCCCGGAACACGATGGTCACCCGGTAGTCCCACCTCCCCTCCTCGGTCGAATGGTACCGGGGCCTGACCGCCGTCACGCTCACCATGCGGCCGCTGCGGACCTGGGCCTGCAGGACGGGGAGGTGGTTCTTCCTGAAGAGGCGGATGAACTCGTCCGCGTAGCCCCACCTGGCCTTGTAGTAGTACTCGACCACGAAGGGCTCGCTCTGGGGGGACGCGGCGGGCGCCTGCGCGTGAGCCGCCGCCGAGGCGCCTGTCAGGGCGCCCAGGCAGGCGCCCGCCAGCACGACGGCGCGAATGAGCTGCGCTACCCGGTTCTGTCGCATGCCGAGCTCCTCTGCTGGTGCGCGAGCAGGGGCGCCGCTACGACGTCGACACGCTCTCGACGATCGTCCCCGCGCGCAGGATCGCGTAGCCGGTGTGCTTGCCGAGCTTGCGCCAGGTGCTCGGGGGGTTCGCGAAGGCCCAGAGCTCGTCGCCTTCGCGGGCGCGGCCCTTGAGCTTCTGCCAGGCCATCCGGGTGAGCAGGGCCGCCCGGTCCGGCCGCCCCGCCGCGAAGGAGGTGGGGGCGTCTTCGACGCGCCGGGTGAGCCAGTCCGGGGAAACTTCCATGGGAGGGCACCGTCAGGGGAACATCACCCGATTCGGCGAACGAGCGTCGGATACGCAGGTGCCTCGAGCGCGTGCGGGGAGCGGCTGCCACCGCCGCCACACCCGAAAGGTACGCTCCGGCGGCGCGGGAAGCGAGCCTCCGGACGCGCGGGCGGCGGCGGAGCGAGGGTGCGCCGGCCCGCCGCGCTCAGCCCGCGGTGCCGGCCGAGCTGCGGAAGCCGCTGAAGCACGCCCGGGTCCGCTCGTGCAGCAGCCGCTCGAGCGCCTGGGCGGCTGCCTGGCCCGCGTGCTCGTCGCCGCCGAGCGCCTGCTCGAGGGTGGCCAGACACACCTCCCGCACCAGCTCGAGCTCGCGGGCCAGCTGCGCCTCGCTCCACCCCAGGCGCTGGCGCTGGGCCCCGTGCAGCTCGCCGATCAGCCGCTGGATCCGGCTCCCGTCGGCCAGCAGCTCGCTGGGCTCGCCGCCCGTGCCCGCCAGGACCGCCAGCGAGTTGGCTATGTCGATCACCAGCGTGCCCAGGTGGTCGGCCACGTCCACGTCGCTCATCTCGTCGGTGAAGCCCAGCGACGCGTCCGCGCGCGCCCTGCGGACGAACTCGTCCACGGTGGAGCCCACCCGGCGCAGCAGCGTCTCGCCGGCCGCGGCGAGGCCCCGCCGGGCGGCCGCGCGGTCGGACTCGCCGCCCGGCGCGCGCGGCGGGCCGGGGCCGCGCGCCGTGTCGTCCGCCGGCGGCGCGTCGGGGGCGGGCGCCCCGGCGGGGAGCCGCAGCGTGAAGGTGGCGCCGGGGCCGCCGCCGCTCCGCCCCACCGTCACGTCGCCTCCCATCAGCCGCGCCAGCCGGCGGCTGATCGGCAGCCCCAGCCCGGTGCCGCCGTGGGGCCGGGTGAGCCCCGCGGCCCCCTGCACGAACGGCTCGAAGATCCGCTCCGCGTCTTCCGGCTTCACCCCCTCGCCGCTGTCGGACACCACGAAGAGCAGCCACGGCTCTCCGGCGCCGTCGGCTCCGCCGGCTCCGCCCCCCTCGGCGCGGCACTCCAGCGTGACGCGGCCGCCGGCGGGGGTGAACTTGATGGCGTTGGAGAGCAGGTTCACCAGGATCTGGCGCACCCGGTACTCGTCGCCCACGTAGCGCAGGCCGGCGGCGCCGGCGGTGGCGTCCACCAGCGTCAGCAGGCGCCCCGACGCCTGCGGTCGCACCAGCGCCAGGGCGCCGCGGGCCGTCTCGGCCGCGCTGAACTCTTCGTGCGCGACGGCCAGCCGCGCCGTCTCGCTCCGGGAGAAGTCGAGCACGTCGCCCACCAGGCGCAGGAGGTGGCGGGAGCTCTCCTGCGCCCGCCGCACGTACGAGCGCTGCGTGTCGGTCAGCGCGCCGCTGACGTCCATCTCCAGCAGCTCCAGGTAGCCGATGATGGCGTTCAGCGGCGTCTGCACCTCGTGCGTCATGGTGGAGACGAACTCGTCGCGGGTGCGCAGCGCCGTCTCGGCGGCGTCGCGCGCCTCGCGCAGGTGCTCTTCGGCCGTGGTGGCCTCTTCCAGCGCGGCCTCCACCTCCACCAGCGCGGCGTCGGCGGCCTCGCGGGCCTCCACGGCCTCGCGGTGGAGCCGCGCGTTGTCGACGGCCATGGCCGCGCGCCGCGCCAGGTCCTCGGCCATCACCACGTCGATGTCGCCGAAGCGCCGGCCGGTCTCGGCGGTCACGAAGGTCATGGCGCCCAGCACCTGGCCGCGCGCCACCATCGGCACGATCACGTACGAGCGGATCCCGAGCCCGCGCAGCAGCTCCAGGTGGCTGGCGTCGTGGGCGGCGGCGGCCAGCGCCTCGTCCGGCACGTCGAACACCATCTCGGGGCGGCCGGTGCGGATCACGCGGGGTGCGCCGATCAGGTCGCCCGTGCGGGGTGGATACTGCACGTGCAGCCGGCGCGCGGCCTCCTGCCTGTCGGGATCGGGGTGCACCACGGCCAGGCGGCGCACCTCGCCGCCCTCGGCCAGCACGTCCACGATGCACCAGGCGTCCAGGTACGGCAGCGACATGCCGGCCACGGTGGTGAGCGTGGCCTCGTAGTCGAGCGAGTCGGCCAGGCAGCGGCTGACCTCGGCCAGGAAGGAGAAGCGGTCGCGGCTGGCCTCGGCGGCGTCGCGCGCGCGCTCGGCGGACTCGAGCGCCGCGTGCTCCTCCGCGCCGGAGGGGGCGTTCCCGGCGGGCCGCGCGGCGGCGGCGCCCGCGCTGGCGCGCGGGTCCGGCGAGGGCGTGCCCTCCAGGTCGGTGGTGCTCAGGGCGTGTGCAATCCCGCGCGCTCGGTTCAGGCGTCCTGACGCGCCGTGGGCGGCGCGGCGGGAGGCGGCGTGTCGGCTCCCCACCCTACCCCACGCAAGTCCGTGTCCCGTACGCGCGGGCGGGGCCGTCAGGGGGGATCGGCCGGGTCGGAGTGCAATGCGGAGTGGCGGTCCAGGAGCAGGGGCAGCCCGGTCTCGCGCCACCAGTCCGGCCTGACGTGGCCGCCCGACATGCCCCCGTGGTCGTAGCGCGGGACGAAGATCGGCTCCGGGTGGGAGATCGGCCGCCCGGTCAGCCTCGCGAACGCCTCTTCCACGAGGGCCGCGACGCCCGCGGGCGTGGAGGGGCAGGCGACGTCCTCGAACTCCTTCGCCATCTCCCGCCACAGGTGCGGGTCGCCGCGGAACCCCCAGCGCGGCGGCTCGTCCCGGAAGAGCTCCGCGAGCGTCGCCGGTCTGCTCATGCGTGCCGAGAGCCGCCGGTCAGGCGCCCGCCATCAGGCGGGCAGGGTCCTGGGAGCAAGGGCCACCTCCGGGCGGAGGGCTGACGGGCTGGGAGAAGTTCTGCACAAGCATGCCTGTCCGCGCACACCCGCACAACGATTTCGTGCGGAGGATCGACGTCGAGCCTGGCGCGCGGTGCCGGGCGCTTACTTCACGCCGGATTCCCGGTAGCGCTCGGGCGCGTAGCGGGCGGCCAGCAGGCCGGTGGCCGCCTCGACGTCGATTTCCTGCACCAGCACGCCTTCCTCGCCGTAGGGCAGATACGCCAGGCACCGGCCCGAGGGGGCGATCAGGCTCGTGGCCGACTCCTGGAAGCGGAAGGCGTAGTTGACGCTGGCGAAGTAGATGGTGTTCTCGAGGCCGCGCATCATCATCGCCTTCTCGTAGTACGGCCCGCCGGCCGCGCCCCACTCGGCCGGGCGGACGCCCTCCCGGTCGCTCCCCGTGCAGTGGGGGTGGAAGACGATCCGGGCGCCGCGCACCGCCGCCCAGCGCACCGTCTCGGGGTAGCGGAAGCCCTCGTGGCAGATCGCCACCCCGAACCTGACCCCGTTGACCTCGAAGAGCCTCCGCGTGTGGCCGGGCACGTAGAACCGGTCTTCGGTGGGGTCCAGCTGGTTCTTGGTCTGGCATCCCACGACCCGGCCCGAGGCGTCGATCACGAAGGACGCGATCTGCCGCCCCGCGTCCGTGACGTTCTCCATCCCCATCACGACGGCCACCCCGTGCGCCCGCGCCCGCTCCGCGACCGCCTGGAGCGCCCGCTCCTGCTGCGCCCGGTCGAAGGGAAAGACTTCGAAGTCCAGCCCCCGCAGACCCGGGAGGTAGGCCTCGGGAAAGCACACGATCTCCGCCCCCTGGGCCGAGGCGTCGGACAGGAGCCGGTCGATCCTGGCCAGGCCGTCGTCGAGAGAGGAGGCGACGCCGGGCGACGCCAGGGCGATGATCATGGACGGCCTTCGATGAGAATGGATCGGCGAAGCCGGCTCGGGCGCCTGGAGTGGTGCACGGCCCTCACGGCGTGCCCACGGCGCGTTCAGGGCCGGGTGCGCGGGAAGCCCAGCGGACGTTCCGGAGCAGGAGAAAGGACGCGCCATTCTCGCCGGGACTGCGGTACGCGCCCTCCGCCTGCAGCAGCTTGGCGGAGATCGAGGTCATTTCCCATCCATCCACCTCGTCGGCCGGCCACTTGGCCCGGGTGAGCTTCCGGATGCCGTGCCTCCGGCCGTAGTCACGCACCCGCAGCACATCGCGGCGCAGCCTGGCATCGACCGTCGGGTTGTCCCACGCCCACAGCCAGGTGCCGGAGAGCGTCGAGGTGGAGCCGACGAACTGAATGTCCGCCACGACCTTCGCCACTCCGGAGTCGGAGAACACGATCTGCTCCGTGCCTTGGTCCCAATCGTAGCGCTGATAGCTGCCGAGGTGGTAGGCCGAGTCGAGAGCCGCCTGCCTGGCGGTCAGGTACGCGTGGGCATCGGTGAGGAACTCTGCGTACTCCCGCTCGCCCATGCGGCGGGAGCAGCCGGCGGAAGCGGCGAGCAGCAAGAAGAGAGTCAGGGCACGCACGATCGAGGGACCCGCGGTTCCACGCAGCGCGCGCGAGGCGGCGCCAGGGCGACGATCATGGATGATCCCGAGAGTGGGAACGGGACCCGAACCCCAAAGCTGTCATCCTGAGGAAGCGTCCGCGCCATTCTTCTCGGGGAGCAGACGGTCGGACGCTTCCCAGAGGACCCATGGGCCGCCTCGCGCAAATGCCGGTCCCCGTGCGGGGCGACCTATAGATCCTTCGAGCGCACAAGCTTCCGTGCAATAACGGCTTGCGCGCATGCGCCCTCAGGATCGTTGTTGAAGGTTGGTTTGGCAACACCTTCCCAACCGTGGATCAGTGCTCCTGGAGCCCCTTCGGATAGCGGTCCGCCACCAGGTTCAGCCTCACGCCGTGCTCGAGGAGTGCCTTGAGGCCCGCGAGCACCAGGGTGAACCCCTCGGTCGAGCCGGCCACCTGCTTCACGAGCTCGTCCCCGTCGCCGGTGAAGCCGGCTTCCGTGATGCGGACGAACGTCGTGCCGTCGTCCAGGGGCTCGAACGTCCACTCCACCGTGGTGGGGCCGCTGTAGCCGGGCCACTCGATCACGATGCGCCGGTGCGGCTCGACCGTCTTCGCGGTCACCTGCGCCGAGACGCCGTACATCTCCCAGTCCCACCGCACCTGCCCGCCGGCCTCGAGCCTGCCGCTGCTCCGGGTGAACCAGAACCGCGTGGTGACGCCCGGGTCCACGAAGGCCTCGAACACCTCGGCGGCGGGCCTGCGGACGAGCATCCCGGTCTCCATGACCGGCGCCCGCGTGAGCCGGAGGTCGTCCATGGCCGCCTCTCAGGCCGCTTCCTCGTACGCCCGGCGCAGCTCGGCCAGGTCGGGCTTCTTCATGCGCAGCATCGCCTCCATCGCCCGCTGCGCCCCCGCCGACTTCTCGTCTTTCAGGACCTCTTCCATCCCGGTCGGCACCACCTGCCACGACAGGCCGTACCGGTCCTTGAGCCAGCCGCACTGCTGGGCCTTCGGGTCGCCGCCCGCCGTCAGCTTCTCCCAGTAGTAGTCGATCTCTTCCTGCGTCTCGCAGAACACCTGCAGCGAGACGGCCTCGTTGAACGTGAACACCGGCCCGCCGTTGAGCGCGGTGAACGGCTGCCCGTCGAGCTCGAACGCCACCGTCATCACCGACCCCGCCGGCCGGTGGTGGATCTCGTGCCCCGCCGTGCCGTACCGCGTGATCGCGGTGATCCGCGAGTCGGGGAAGATCCCGCAGTAGAACCGGGCGGCCTCCTCGGCTTCGTCGGCGAACCACAGGCAGGGGCTGATTCGTTGCATCGCGGCCATGACTCTTCCCGGGCTGGTGGGCCGATGGTGGAAAGCGGCCGGCCCTTCGGAGGGCCCGCCCGCGAGGGGGGGATCGGCTCGACTAAGTAGAGCGAATCCAGATGGCGCGCAAGACCGGCCGGAGCACGCGCGTCTCCGGAGAGGCGTCCGCGCGTGTGGCCCCGCGCGCCCGATGCGGCTGGAGCCATGGCACCACGTTCCTGCCGATCATCCGCCGGGAGAAGGGTGCATCACGCTGGCCCCGACCAGGTGGCCTCTGGAAACGGCGAAGTGGGCGACCACGTCTTCGATCTGGTATTCGAAGTAGACGGCTCCCCGGCGAAACGCGAAGAAGGCCGCGCCGATGCAGAGCAGGGCACCGGTGATGCCGAGCCCGTGCCCGATCGGCTGTGGCGCGACGCCCCGGAATTGAACGGCGAAAAGCACGGCTGCCCAGACCAGGAACGAGAACGCGACCCCGTCGTAGGTGGCGGCCATCGCCCAGTATCGCATGAGGTGCTGGAGCACGATCGGGGACGACGGCTCGTGGGCGACTTCCGACCACATCCGGATGTACAGCCACCAGAAGCGCGGCTTATCGCCCGTGGTGTACGACGTGATGCTCTCCTCCGTCAATCCATGCGCGGCGAGCGCCACCGGCAGGGTCCGGTGGAGCGTGGACTTCCGGAACGTCCGGCCGCTGATCTCGCGTCCCACGGCAAAGGCGATGAGCCCGCAGATGTAGCAGGCGACGATCAGCGCCAGCACGCCCACCCACGGTGAAAACGGAAACACCTGCGGTTTCCGCATCATCAGGTAGAGAAACGAAAGAGCGGCGAACGAGGACGCGCCTCCCACGAAAAACGAGAGGTCGAAGATGTGGAAGAACTCACCGATGCGTGAGAAGATCGATCCGAGACCTGCGGCAATCTCGCCACTCGCGGTTTTGCCCTCAGCCATTCGGCCCCGCCTGGTGAAGGGTGGGTGATTCAGCAGAGATCGTACGGCGGGACTTTCTCGATCGCGGGCCGCTCATTGTCGGGAGAACTCGGCAGCTACGGGAGGGGCCGCGTCGGCCGCCGAGACGATTGCCGCGTGCTCCGGTTTTCAACCAAGAAGATCCGGTTCCATGCAGCGCGCAAGGGGAACGGCGCACGCCGTCCGGCGCAGGCGCCCGTGCGTGCGCCCGGGGTGCGCGCGAGGGGGCAGGGCCGTGCGGGTGCCGCGCCAGGCCCCCGGCCGGGCAGCAACCGCCACGATTATCACGGCCTCCGTCCCGGGGATCCGTCGCCGCACCAGCTTCTAACGGGCCATCCCAAGATAAACATGGACGCTGTCTATAGTTGGCTGTAGGAGAAAACAAGCTTCTTGACAGTGGGATCGCGCTCGTTATCGTTGTCGAGCGCGACCCACCGCTAAAAAAACGCCTGGTCTCCTTCCCAGAACACGTCCCCCGGGAGCTTGGACGGTGCTGTGCAGACCCCGTCCCGCGTTCCTCCGGCACGCCGTTGCTGGCCCTTGTTACCCGCAACTAAATGCAGCCAGACCAGAGCCTTGGCAGCCGCAGGACCTGCACGCCGTTGGTGGTAAAACATGCGTTGCTGTCCCAACCTCACCTCACCCCCGGAGGACGTACCATGAGAGTTCGGCTTGCGCTGGTCCTCACCGCTTCCCTCGGCCTCGCCGCCTGCCAGGGCGACGACTTCGCCCCCCCGGCCTCCCCGTCCATGAGCGCCGCCGCGGTCCAGGAGAACTTCCTCACGCACGCCCCCGACGCGGCGCTCAATGCCGCGCAGCGGAACCAGCTCGCCACCATCCGCGGTCGGGCCGGCACCGCCGAGGTGCACCTGGCGCGCATCGCCGCGGCCCCCGGCCGGCTGCTGCAGCAGGGCGCCGTTCTCCGCATCGGGCTGGCTCCGGGGCTGCAGGTGGACGCCGTCGGTGAGAACGTCGTGCAGCGCTCGGCCAGCGACATCTCGTGGTCCGGCCCCGTGCGGGGCGGCAACGGCTGGGCGCAGATGGTGTTCATGGACGGCGGCCTGACCGCGACCGTGACCGTCGGGTTCACCACGTACAGCATCGAGCCGCTGGGCAACGGGCTGCACGCCGTGTCGCGCATCGACCAGAGCGCGCTCCCGCCGGAGCACACCCCCGAAAACCCGAGCGGCGTGCTGGACGCGCCCGGCCCGGTCGCGGCCGGGTTCCTGGGCACCCGGATCGCCGAGCCCCGCATGGCCACCACCGCGGCCCTCAGCCAGATCAACGTGCTGGTGGTGTACACGGCGTCGGCCGCCTCGGCCGCGGGGAACATCGCCAGCAAGATCCAGCTCGCGGTGGACGAGACCAACCAGTCCTACGCGAACAGCGGGATCAGCATCAACATGGTGCGCGTCAACACCTCGCAGGTCACCTACAGCGAGACCGGCAAGAGCTTCTCGACGCACGTGAACTACCTGAAGGGCACCACCGACGGGCAGATGGACAACGTGCACACCCTGCGCAACACCTACGCGGCCGACGTGGTGCTGCTGGTGGTGAACGACAGCGAGGCGTGCGGGATCGCCGCCGCCATCAACGCGACCGCCAGCTCGGCGTTCGCGGTGGCGCACTACAGCTGCATCACGGGCTACTACTCGTTCGGCCACGAGATCGGGCACCTGCAGGGCGCCCGGCACGACCGCTTCGTGGACGGCACCCTCTCGCCGTACCAGTACGGCCACGGCTACATCCCGTCGACCAAGAACTGGCGCACGATCATGGCCTACGGGAACAACTGCAGCAACTGCACGCGCATCCAGTGGTGGTCCAGCCCGCTGAAGACCTACCCGTCCACGGGCCAGGTGATGGGGACCGCCACCTACGAGGACAACGCGCGGGTGCTCAACCTGACCGCGCCCACGGTGGCGGGCTTCCGCTAGCCGCACCCCTTCAGGCGCGCAACAACGAAGGAGGCGGGGCCGCCGCGGCGGCCCCGCCTCCTTTCGCATGTCGCCGAGGCCGACTGCCCGGCCGGCCGCATTGAATAGTTCTGGATCCTGATCTTCCGACGAAAGGCCTCACACGGAGTCAACGGAGTCAACAGAGAAACCCGCGGTTCTCCGTTAACTCCGTTGACTCCGTGTGAGACATTCGGTTCAGAGACTTCGATCCCGAAGCTCCCGCAGCGGTATCAGCCGGCGCCTGCCGCTCGCCGCCGATCGGTCAGCCGGGACCAGAAAGGGGGGCGTCCGCGCGGAGCATGGTGCAGCTCGAAGCGGGTCTCGGCGTCCTGCCAGACGTGCACGCTGGCGCCGTCGCCGCCGGCCCGGACCTCGGCCGGCGGCCCCAGGCTGGCCGTGTAGTCGCGGACCTTCGTGGCGAGCGGCTCGGAGCCGTCGTAGACGAACGTGAGCCCGCGGAGAACGCCCCGTGCGTCCGTGTGGGCCGTGATCGCCTCGGTGCCGCCCCCGCCGAACGTCCCCGGCCGCAGCGCGTAGGTCGTGTCGTCGATCCGCTCGGCCAGGTCGAAGCGGCGAAACGGCTCGCCCAGCCGGAGCTGGCCGTCCACTACGTTGATGTACCGGTACACCGGCCGGGGCGCCCGCACCCCGGCCGGACCACAGCCGGCCACGGCCACCAGGCTCAGCAGAAGGGCGTACCTGCGCATGGTGCGTCTGGTCGATGTGGCGGTTCGCCCGCGGATCCGCTCAGAACCCGATGCGAGGGGTGTCCCGGGCCAGCATCGAGAGGTCGTCGCCGATGTCCTCGGGGAGCAGGGTGGTCAGCTCGTCGACCGTCACGGCGCCGTCCTCGGCCGCGCGCGAGGCCATCCGGGCGTACGCCTGCTCGAAGAGCGAGCGCGCGAAGCGGGCGTTGCCGAAGTCCTTCTTCCCGGAGGCCCGGGTGAAGATCTCCTCCGCCCTCGCCAGGGCGCCCTCGGCCAGGCTGAGGCCCGCCTCCTGCGCCATCCGCGCGAAGATCTCGGTGAGCTCCGCCGACTTGTAGTCCGGGAAGGCGACGTACGTCTTGAAGCGGCTGCGCAGCCCCGGGTTGGACTCGATGAACTCCGTCATCTCCTCCTCGTAGCCGGCGACGATCACCGCGAAGTCGTCGCGGTGGTCCTCCATGGACTTCACCAGCGTGGCGATCGCCTCGTGGCCGAAGTCGACCTCGGAGCTCGGCGTGAGCGCGTAGGCCTCGTCGATGAAGAGCACGCCCGGCCGCGTCCGGTCGATCACCTCGCGCGTCTTGATGGCGGTCTGCCCGACGTACCCGGCGATCAGGTCCGAGCGGGTGGCCTCGGTGAACTTCGATCCCGGCAGCGCCCCGGCCGCGGCGTAGAGCCGGGCCACCAGGCGCGCGACGGTCGTCTTCCCGGTTCCCGGCGGGCCGGTGAACACCAGGTGCAGCCCCGGCTTCACGGGCTTCAGCCCCGCCCTCTCCCGCTCGGTGTTCGCCTGCACCACCGCGATGACCTTGCGCACCTGGGCCTTGACCGGCCCGAGCCCCACCAGGGCGTCGAGCTCGGCCAGGACCCCGGCGACCGTCTCCGCGCCCTGCGTGGCGGCCGCGCCGGCCTCGGCCCGGCCGGCCTCCTGCTCGGTGGTCTGCGTCTGCGACCCGGCGCCGGCGCCGCCCGGCTTGTCGTCCGCCGCCTGGAACGCCTGCCGCAGGGCGGCGATCGCGTCGTCGTCCGACTTGAGCGTGTCGAGGAGCGCGGTGGCCGCCTCCGTCATCGCCGGCTTTGCCCCGTACGAGCTCCCGTGCGGCTCCAGCGCGCTCTTCGCGGGCGCGAAGCACGCCTCGCAGTCCGGGCGCTGGCGGAAGTGCCGGGCCAGCGCGAACAGGACGTGGCGCGGCTCCACCTCGGCATGGTGGTACGCCTTGGCCGCCGACACCGCCGCCTCGTGGATGACCGCACGGTTCATGGTCTCACCTCACGCGTAGTCGGCCAGGCGCTTGCCGCCGAACTTCTGCTTGAGCTCGTCGTCCAGCTTGTCGGCCGTGCCCAGCATGGCGTACATCGCCGAGGACAGCTCCTCCTCGTCCAGGTAGTCGCCCAGGAGGGTGTGCGACGACATCAGGAACAGCTTCCCCGGGGCGGACGAGTCGTCGTGCGCGGAGATGTGCCCGAAGAAGAAGTTGCCCCCCTCCTTCGCGACCCACTCGAACAGGCCCGGCGACGGGTCGACCTCCCAGAGGATCGGGCAGGAGAGGCGGACCAGCGACGCCGGGTCCCCGTCCTTGTTGGTCCCCCACTCCTGGACGCTGATGCTCACCCGCGTGCTCACGTCCGTGAACGAAACGTTGATGGTGTCGCCGTGAAGCTGGATGCGAAGTCCCATCGGCCCCGTCAAGATCCGCTGCACCTTCATCATGGTCTGGTCGACGTTTGCCACGGAACCCTCCCTGGGTGTGAGCGTGGATGCGGTACCTCCGGCGTGCCCGCAGCATGGCATCCGGCGGCGAGCCGCGCAAGACATACGACCCTATCGGCCGATGCGTGCGGGGCGACGGCGAGCGAACGGGCAGGCCCGCCGCTCCGCCTCCGCGGGCCTCGCCGGGCGCCTGCCCGGTCACTCGCGCTGCTCGCGCCTGGCGTGCCGCCTGGCGGCCACCTCGTACGCATCGGCGAGCAGCGGCCGCACTTCGGCCTGGAACGTCGCGTCGCTCGGGTTGAGGATGCAGACCCAGGACTGCGGTGCGTACACGGGGTGCGGCATGACCACGTCCAGCGCGGTGAAGTCGTGGCCGGTGCCGGCCACGCCGGCCGCGCCGGGAGGCGGCGGCTGTGGGCCGAACAGCGAGCGGTAGGTGTCCTTCCCGACGCCGATGTTCAGGCGGAACACGCCCGGGCGGTCCAGGTTCGAGGCGCGGTCGAAATCCCCGTAGTCCCTGGTGACGATGGTGGCGAAGGGAAACTGGTGCTGCGGCGGGAGGTCGCCGTCGGGGTCGTAGATGAAGAACGTATCGCCCCAGGCAATCTCGGGAGCCCCGTTCTCCCGCGACGCCACGGTCGCGTCGACTCCGGCGAAAGTGTCGGCGATGTACCGGGTGATCGAGGTTTCGTCCATGGGTGGCCTGGAGCCGGTGGTCCGTCGTGCGAGGGATTCCGGGTGCGCCGGCTGGACCGGCGGCGGGCCTATCGTCGCGGCGCCGGTCAAGCGGACACCGCGCCCGGACCGGTCACACCGAACGGGTCGAGCAGCACGGGTGCGTGGTGATGCCGGTATGCCACGAAAAGCTGGTGCCGCGCAGGGTCACGGTGTCGCCGAGCGAGGGCCGGAGGCGGCCGTAGCCCAGGGAATCGAGCAAGGGCCGGTTCCAACGCTATGCCCGGCGCCGGCGCCGCCTGCAGCGAGCCGGTCAGGGCCGGGTGGGTGCGGCGGCTTTCCCGCCGACCTGCTCCCGGACCCAGAGGAGCCACGGGTCGTCGGGGCCACGGAGCTGCTCGTTCGTCGGCGCGAGGAGGGTCCAGTACGGGGTCAGCCCCCGGAGTCTCCGGTTCCCAGGCACGCGGCCGAGCAGGAGCAGGTACTCCGCGCCGATCCGGTAGTATGCATTGATGCAGTCCCCGGCGGCATGGAGCGTACGATGGGAGAGATAGGGTACGGGCCCCTCCTGGAAGTCGTCGTGCTCGGTGACCACGCCGCCGAAGTAGATCGTGTCGGATACGTTCTCCCCCTTCAGGACCTCCCGCACCTCGAAGGCGAGCGTATCGTAGTCCCACGCCTTCAGCCTGCGTCCCGGCGTGGCCGAGCCGACGGCGACCGCCCGCACCACCACCTCGGCATCGTTCACGATCCGCCGCGTGCGAGCGACGGAGAACTCGATCGGCGGATCCACGGAGCACATCGCGCCGGGTGCGCGGGCATCCGGTGAGGCAGTGAGCGCGGCGACGAGGGAAAGCAGCACCTGGCCGAGCGGTGGAAGCATTCGATCTCTCCTCGGTTCTCCCGGGTGCGTGTGACGGCGAGAGGCCGGGCGCGCGCGGCCTGCTCCGCGACCCGCATCCGCGAAATCGCCGGCGCCGCGCATCGCCGGCATGCGCCTGGCCAGGCGCGGCACGGGCGTGCTACGAACAGGGCGTACGGACGGCCATGGCTGGTCCGCCGTCCGTCACGAACGGCGGACCGAAGTCCCACATCTCCTTCGCGTGGCCTCGCAGGGTATCGCGCTGGCCCGGCGCGATCGCCAGGGTGAGCTCGGTGCCGCTGAAGCCGGTGTGGAAGAGGAGCACCACGCTGTCCGGCGTAGCGCCCCAGCTCCAGCGCGACGCACCCATCCCCTCGTGGTCCTGGTCTTCCAGCGGGCGCAGCGTGGAATCGAGACGGACCGCCACCCACGCCGAAACAGGTTCCGGGGCCGGGTCCCGCGGCCTCCAGTCGTCCAGGGTCAGGCGCACGTGGGATGGGGCGAAGTACAGGCTCCCGGCGGCCGGCTGGTTGGAACGGTCCAGCAGCGCGTAGCAGCCGGCCAGCTCGCTGGGGAGCACGGGCGCTCGCCGGGCGGTCGAGATGCGCTCCGGGGCGCTCGTGCAGACGCTGCTGGACACCAGGACCAGTCCCGCCAGGAGAGCTTTCGGACTCACGAGTCCTCGAGGATTCGGGAGGCGCCCGGACATCGTGGCAGGCTGCACATCGCAGCCTATCGCAGATACGCGGCGCGCGAAGGTGCGCCGCGCACTCTCGCGATCCAGGCAAATGGGCCGTAGCTACACCGTTCTGCCTTCCCGCAGGATATTAGGGCGCCACGCCGCACCCGATCAAGGCGAACGTCGATTCGAAGCGGGCCCCGCACTCCGACTCACGCGAAGAACTCCGGGTAATACCTGGGACAGATGCAATTCCTGTTGTCCTGGGGCGGTTCGATGCGCTCGAACGGCAGGGCCTTCAGGAGAAGTTCGAGTCGGGCTGCATTCTCGACATCTTCTTCCGTCACGTCATAGCCGGAGTGGACCGAGATGGTGATCCTGTGATTTCCGCACCACATGAAGACCTTGATGCCGGACAGCGTGCAATGGCCTGGCTGCTCGATCCACCGCGTATTCGGGATGATGGACGGGAAGGCCGCGAATTCATCCTGTCGATACGGCCTTCCGGGAACCGGCCGCGGCGGCTCGGCCGAATGGACCACCGGCTGGAAGCCGACATGGCGGAAGAAGCTCAACAGCTGCTCCTCCGTCTCGTAGCTGAACGCCACGTCGAGCGAGTCGCCGTCATTGGCGTGGCCGCCCCGCGCTCGACGGAATCGGAACACGCCGAGCTTGCGGGCCCATGCCTGCAGGGTTTCCCTCGAGTGCTGCTCGAAGAGATATCGCTCCCAGAGATCCACGATCCGCCTCCAGCATTCTCGACTTCCGCCGGCGCCGCCCGTCCCTGGCGGGAAGGGCCGGCGCTCGCGCACGTGCGCACGACAGTTTACGCAGTACACCAGAAGGGGTGCCAGGCAAGGCCGAGAGGTGGGCGAGGTGGGCGGGTTCCGCGGTGGACGTGGGAGGAAAACAGACGAAGACGCGGAGAAGGGGTTTGCTTCCTCCGCGCCCTCTTTCGTTCGTACGCGGCTCTGCGTACGTCCGGTTTGCCGCGTTCAGCCCGTCGTGCAGGGGTTGAAGCAGGACTCCTGGAAGGTGCACCCCGCCTGGCACGAGAAGTTGTCGCAGGTGTTCCCGCCCCTGGTGGGAGCGTGCGCGTGCACGGTGCCGTCGCTTTCGCCGCGTATCGACTCGGGCGTGAACGACTCCACCGCCAGATGGTCGAGATTCAGCTTCAGCTTGCGCATGTGCGGCTCCTTCGGAAAGAGTGACAGCTACTTTTCAGTCGTAATTCGCAAGAAAGGCGCCCATATGTCTCGTCATCGCTGCCGCATCCACGCATCCTGCAGCGTTTGCGGCGAATCCGCAGTTGCGACGCAGGTCGCGCCCACGGGCTGGTTGCATGTGTCGCCGTCGCGGCACCGCCACTCGCGCCGACTTCCCTCCGAGCGAAGTAAGCGCATGGATTCCCGCCTCGCCCGAACACCCGCGTTCGCCTGCGCGGCCAGCCCCTGATCCCGAGCTTGGACTTCCATCAGGTTCCGACGAACACGCCCGTCGTCAGACTGCCGCGGGGAGCATGGGCGCGTTTCATTGACCGGCAGGTGGCTGCCACAATTCGACCTTGTTTCCCTCAGGATCGATGACCCATCCGAACTTGCCGTACTCGGAGTCATCGATCTTGTCGAGGACGTTGCAGCCTTCCGCTTTGAGCGCCGCGACCAGGGCGTGGAGGTCTTCAACGCGGTAGTTGACCATGAACGAGGCTTTGCTCGGAGCAAACTGCTCGCTTTCCTCCGAAGCAACCAACCAGGCGGTCGTTCCGCCCGTGGGCTTGCCATCCGAGTCGACCCAGTCGAACGCGGCACCGCCCCACGGCTGGACATCGATGCCGAGATGAGCCTTGTACCAGGCCTGCAGCGCAGGTGCATCCTTCGCCTTGAAAAAGATGCCGCCGATGCCAGTGACTCGCTTCATGTGAATCTCCGATGTGCGGTGATTGGGGGGGGGCGTTCTTCCGCGGCCCAACGCCGCGCATCACCCGCCGCCCAGGCCTCTCGCGGAGCATGAGAGCCGTCGTGTGGGCGGTCGGGTGCATGCCGTTGTTGGGCGCTTGTTGCAACGAGGGGCGTAAACCACGCGGGGAGGGTTGCGTCATGGGCGCAAATCGGCCCGACGGGGCGGACGCCGCCACCCGCCCCAGGAGCTCCCCCTCGTACGATTGGCCTGACCGGTCAGTCGTCTACCTGGCCCGACGCTTCGCACTGTGTGCAGTCGTACCTGTTCCCCATGGAGTCGAAGATGTAGCCTCGGCCGCCGCAGTTGGGGCAGGTGGCCATGTGGTACTTGGGGACGTCACCCCGCTCATCACCGATCGGCTCTCCGCGCTCTCGAACATCCATGGCCCATCTCCTTGGTCGAGGTATTTTGCGATGGGAAGCGTCCAACGGCACCAAGGTCAGGGGTGCGAGGCCGGCGCGCAAGCCTGTCGTCCGCCAATCATGGACGGCCCCGCATCCCCTGCAGCCGATTGTCAGGCGAGCGCCGGCCGGCTCCGCACCGAAGCGGAAGGCGCACCGATGGTGGTGCGTCGCCGGGTGCGAGGGTGGTGCGCACCGGCGGATCGGGCGTCCCGTGGCGGCCCGCACCCAGCGGACCGGCCACATAGATCTCTCTTACGGGGTCAGTGGCAAGATCAGTCCTCAGCTCACCGCCTTCTTCACGAGCGCGCCGATCCTCGCCTCTTCGGCGGCGGTCAGCTCCTTCAGCGCGAAGGAGGTCGGCCACATGGCGCCTTCGTCGAGGTTCGCCTCGTCGCTGAAGCCGAACGTCGCGTACCTCGATTTGAACTTCTGCGCGCTCTGGAAGAAGCAGACGACCTTGCCGTCCTTTGCATACGCGGGCATCCCGTACCAGGTTTTCGGCGCGAGGGCCGGCGCGCTGGCTTTGATGATGGCATGGAGCCGCTCGGCCATGGCGCGATCCGGTTCCGGCATCTCGGCGATCTTCGCGAGCACGGCGCCTTCCCCGTCCGCCTGGCGCGCTTCCGCCTTCAGCTCCCGGGCGCGCTCCTTCATCGCAGCCCGTTCTTCGTCCGTGAATCCCTGGGACTTTTCGTTGGTCACGGTGGCGCTCTTGGCGGATTTCTGCGTGTCCTTCTTGGGGCTCACAGGAACCTCCTCGTACTGGCTCAGGGTGGAAGCTTTGCCGCGGTTCGAATGCGGACCTGCGTCATTCTACCATGCGCGCCTGACATTATGTAGGCGGCGCGCCGCAGCATGGCCGCAGATACGCAGTGCGGCCCGTCCCTCGCGGGGAAGGGCCGGCGCTCGCGCCCGCGCGCACGACGACAGCCTACGCAGCACTTTAAAGCGATGCCCAGGCGAGACGACCTCCAGAGCATCCTGATCCTCGGCAGCAGGCCCATCGTGATCGGGCAGGCGGCCGAGCTCGACTACTCGGGGACGCAGGTCGTCAGGGCGCTGCACGAGGAGGGATGCCGGGTGATCCTGACGAGGATTGCATGGCCGAGCCGGATCCCGCAACGACGCTCTGCGGCCGCTTCAGCGTAGTACGTCGATGGCCGCAGTCGTGACCACGCCCTCTACAGCGTGAGCGAGCTCGGAGTCGAGGGTGATGAACGCGTCCGCTTGAAGTTTGGTGAGTGCGATGTACTCGGCAAGCAGCGTGTCGGCCCACCCGAGCTTCTCGGCGATCCTCCAGGCCACGTCTTGAAGGACGCGATCGCCGAGCAGTCGAATGCGTAAAGCGCGCACATACTCGAGGCGTCGCTCGGCATCCTTCCGGGTTATCTCTCCCTGGCGTACCGCTCGATAGAGCAGCGATAGCGTCTGCGAGCGAAACAGGGTAGGAGCCAACATCTGATGCTCTTCCGGGATCGCGGCCTCCAGAGCCGCGAGGTGGAGAGCCACATCTGGGCCGATCACGTACTTACCCATCGTCGCCAGCTCCGTGCCTCATGATATACGCCAATCCTGCGAAGTCCGCGCGTCTAACTACGCGTTGAAGCTGACGGGCGCGCTCGAGTGCCGTGGCCAGGGAGGGTGCCCGCGGCGCGCCCGCTTCCGCCAATTCGCATGCTCAGTGCGACACGGCCAAGCAGCCGCTGGCGGCCCAATAGAAGGAAAGGCGACCTGGGAGAGCGTAGACTTCAGCCCCGCATCTCCTGCAGCCGATTGTCAGGCGGCTGCCGGCTACCGCCGCACCGAAGTGGACCATCTCGGAAATGGCTCCTCCCAAAGACGCTCATCCATGAAGATGCCACCGAGTGTCAAGGGCGTCCTGAGCCCCGCTGCCGCTCGCCGCACGAGCCTCTGCCGCTCCACCTCGTCGAGCAGCCGCCCGTTCGCCACGACGGCGCGCACGCGGCGAATCGCGCCAATGTCACGCAGCGGGTCCGCGTCTAGTAACACGAGGTCCGCGAGCTTGCCGGGTGCAACAGCGCCTAGCGAATCGGTCGCCGCAAGATAAAGCGCGGGGTCGAGCGTCGCCGCGCGCAACACCTCGAGTGGAGTGAGCCCCGCTGCCGCGAGCAGCGTCAGCTCGTCGGCGAGTGCCGGGCGCGCAATGTCGCGGTCGGTGCCTGCCAGGAGGCCCACGCCGGCGCGCCGCATGTCGCGTACGAGCCGCATCTGGAGCGCAAGAAGCGAGTCGGCCCACCGCCGGTCCTCCGACGTTAGCCGCAGTGTCGCGTCGCTGAGCGCGTCGCGCAACGGCTGCGATATGAGCGTCGGGACCTCCCACTGACGCGCGGCGACAATGGTGCCAATGCGCGTGTACTCGCGCGTTGCGCTGAAACTCTCGACGAGCGGCCGCGTGAGCGTCGCCCGGAAGACTGCCGCGTCGTCCGGTGCGCGTCCGGCGCGCATGTCGCGCAGCGCGCCTGCGACGATCGTATCGACAGCGGCGCGCAGCGCCTGCTCGCGGTCGGAACAGGCGAGCAGTTCGCCGTAGAAACGACCGCCCAGGTGCTCGATGCTGTGCTGGCCGGCGCGTGTCGCTTCGTCCGCGGTGATCGACGGCGGGATGTGGCCGGCGAATGCGATGCCGCGCCGTCGTGCCTCGTCTGCGATGGCGAAGTACTCCGCGCGCGGTAGCGCGTCATGCACCTTCACGAAGTCGACACCGCGCGAGACGAGGCTATCCACGGCGGCACGCGCTTCGCGCGCGGTTGACACGGAAAGGATGAGCGGTGTGTGGAATGGGAGTGGACCGTTCAGCAAGGGGCCCGCCACGACCACCCGCGGTAGTGGGAGCTCGTCGTCTGACGGCGGCCGCCGGCTCTCGGCGCGCAGCCGCAGCACGTCCTCGAGCGGCGTGCCCATATCCCGTACGCCAGTGATCCCTTGCGCGAGTAGTGCGGGCAGGTAGCGACGGCCATGGTCGTAGCCACCGGAATGCACGTGCATGTCCCAAAGCCCCGGGACGAGGAACGCGCCGCGGCCGTCCACCACCCGCGCTCCGCCAGGTACGGCGACCGACCGGGCGGGTCCCACCATCACGATCCGCGTGCCGGCGACGAGCACCGTTTGCGCAGCGAGCCGCGTCCCGCGCGTGACGTCGATCACTGTCACGTTGGTGATCGCGAGGTCGCCGGACGTTGTGGACGGCGGCAGATGACGACACGTCGCTGTAACGAGCAACAGGGTTAAGACTGCGCCACGCGCAGCAGATATCGACGCTTCGCGGATTCGCCGTGACCCATGGACGGGAACGGTGGCTGACCGCTCCGCCCTGCACCGGTACAATCCTGACAGGCGTATCATGCCGGAATCGTCCTTTGAGTCCGAGTGTAGCTGAAATCTGACGCCCGTCGCCCAATCATGATTTCATTGGTGTTAGAGATCTGCTTACAGTAGAAACAGCCAGCCGTACCCCTTCGCGCGAGCAGCTCGCGGTCTTACGTGCCGCATGTATCAGATCAATTGATTCTTGATCCCTTGAGAAAGGGACATCGCGGCTTATGCGGTCTAACAAATAGGGGTCAGGGGTGCGGGGCCGGTGCTCCGAACCCGGAAAAATGCTCGAGAACATGGCCGGCCCCGCATCCCCTGCACTGCGTGGTCAGGCGAGGCGTTGCGGTTGAACATGAACTCACACCGGCAAGGCGGCCCACACGTGCCAAATGCTCCAGGGAGCGCAGGTCTCAGGTTCGGGCAATGACGTAATGCCCCGCTTTCCCACTCGGGACGTATTCCGTGCACGCGTAGCCGAGCGCCGGAAGGTTGAGTCCCGCAAGCAGGTGCTCTCCCGAGCCGAGCAGGATCGGTGCTACGGCCAAATGCATTTCATCTACTAAGCGGGCCTGCAAATACTGGCGAAGGGTGGCGACGCCACCAAGGAGACGAATGTCCCGGGGACCCGCCGCGTCGCGGGCACGCTCCAGCGCCACTTCGATGCCTTCGGTGACGAAATGGAAGACAGTCCCCCCTTCCATTTCAAGTTGCGGCCGCGGGTGGTGCGTCAGAACGAACACAGGCGCGTGATAAGGCGGATTCGCTCCCCACCAGCCGCGCCAGGACTCGTCAGGCCAGGGACCGCGTATGGGGCCGAACATGTTACGACCGAGTATCCATGCTCCGATATTCGCAAAGCCGCGGGCTGCGAAGTCCTCGTCAATGCCCGTGTCTCCACCCTCGCGGCGTTGCATGCGTTTGAAGGTGCGGGTGTGAACCAACCAGTCATGCAAATCCTCTCCGCCGACGCCGAGCGGATTCTCGACCGACTGACTTGAACCCGCGCCGTACCCATCGAGAGAGATCGAAAAGCCGCGAACGAGCAGTCGTGCCATTGACGCTTATCCTCAGGTTGAAGGAACGTCCGCTAATCCCGACGCCTGGGCGGACCGCCTAACGAACAAGCTTCAGGGGCACGGGGCCGCACCAAACTCTCCGCAGGAAAAGATGCACGACCCCGTGTCCCCTGCAAGCGGGGGTTAGGCCGGGGGCTTGGCGCAAGACAGATGGACCGAGTGCGAGACCGGAGGCCCACTAGCGGAGTGCGACAATCGCGATTGCGATCAAGATAAGAGCGAGGGCAGCAAGCCCGAGTCCCACGAGCCGGCCACGCTTCGAAGGAGGAGGGGGTGCATCAGCCTGAGGAGCCGGACCGCCCGCCTGCACAACGAAGACCTGAAGCAGAGGAAAGAGATCATGCGACGTGAACTTGGTGCTGTACCCGCCCCTCTCCAGGGACCTGCTGACCTCGAGATGCTCGGAGATCCAGGCATCGAGCTGTTCTGGCGTTTGGGCAATGGACCCGTCGACGACCATGCGCGAAGCAATGGTGCGGGTCGTAGCGCGGACTTCATCCGGAAACCTGTATCGCGGCGCTCGCATCAGCATCTCCTACGGGCGACCGGGTGGCGAATGGCTCAGGCACTCCGGTGGAGACAGAGGCAAATGATACGCCCGAGTTCGTCGGGATAGGCCTAACATCATAGGTAACCGCGCACCGCAGCCTATCCTGCAGCTACGCGGCGCGCGACGCGCAGCGCAGCACTCTTGCGATCCGGGCAAATGGACGTAACAGCCGCCACCTGCCCTCTCCGCAGGATATTACGCCGCTACACCGCACCCCATCAAGACGAATGTCGGAACCCAGGCTGCTGGGCCGCGTCCGCTGCGAGATCCGCGTCCGCCGGGGTGCGGAGCCCGCTCGACCTGTGACGCTTCACGATCATCTTTCCCCACGGCGTCCGGCCGCGTAGATTCCCGCCCCGACCACAGATCCGTGATTGAGCCGGCGCCGGCCCGTCCCTCGCGGGAAGGGCCGGCGCTCGCGCACGCGCGCACGACAGCCTACGCAGGCACCAGCAAAGCGATGCCCAGGCGAGACGACCTCCAGAGCATCCTGATCCTCGGCAGCGGGCCCATCGTGATCGGGCAGGCGGCCGGGTTCGACTACTCGGGGACGCAGGCGTGCGCGCCCTGCGCGAGGAGGGGTACCGGGTGAATCTGGTACGGAGCGACTCTCGCGATCTTGTTGTTCTGAGGGTAGGATCGAAGATGCCCGGCCGCACATCCCCTGCAGGCCGTGTCAGGCGAGAGGACGCCCAGGGCGTGTGTGCGAAGAGTCTGTAGGCTCCCGGTCCCGTGATTCGCGGCACCGGCGCGCTCGGCGTCGACACCACGCGCAACGCGGCACTCTCCGCGCCAGAGACTGTGGGTGCTATCTCTTGCGCCGCGCGGTCCTCACGCCGAGCGCCACCGCGCCGATCATCAGCAGGAGGCCGATTAGCGCCGCGCCTGGCGCGTCATCGGTGCAGCAACTGGTTCGCCGGCTCTCGCACCGCCGAGTGCAAGTAACCGGCTCATCGGTGTTTGCCGCGGCACCGCTAAGCTCGCTCCATCTGGCTGTAACACGTCTGCGTGATGTATTGCACCTGTGGCTGCCCGCGGGCGTACTCAAGCGCGCGACTCAGCGGCCCAGTCGTCCCATCGCTCGGGATGCGCACTATATAAACTGAGCCCATGTAGCCTCCCTCCAGACGCCGATGGAGTCGATGATCGCTTGCTTTTCCGCCAGCGCAACGCCAGGTCTGAAACGCAGTTCGACTGCATCTGCGATGCAGACGGAACCCCGCGTCCGCGACACGATCTCCCAATGACGTTGGAGCAGATACCACCTGTTGGGGAAGGTGTCTGGGACGGGCCCCCGACACCCTGGCATCGCGGGATCAAGGGTGCAGAGCGCCTCACGTGTTGCGGCGAACTGCGGTGCGGGCGTGGGTTGTGGTGCCCCAACCCCGGAGCGGCTACATGCCGCGGTGAGCGCGAGGAGCAGGAATCCAGTTCTCATTACCCTGCGAGACGCGGGCGAACGCCAGAGTTCAGCTGCGAAACGGGCCTGACGGAGGCGTGGGCGCCACACGCAGCGTCGGCCCGTTTCGTCAGCTGCAACGATTCGTTAGGCCGTCGGCACGTCGGCGTCGGCGGCCCAGTCCGGGCGCAGCAGGAGCTCCTCGATGCGGTACGCGTGCAGAAAGTCGTGCAGTGCCAGGTGCCGGAACATGATGAACACGGAGTACGTGCGGTACTCCCCGTGCTCGGCCTCGCGCGCCCAGTCCGCGGGGCCGAGCGCCTCCAGGCGGGCCACCAGGCGCGCCCGGTCGGCGGCGAAGCACGCGAGCGCCGCCTCGAGGTCCATGCGGAGCAGCAGGTCGTCGGCGTCCTGCTCGCCCGGCAGGTAGGGCCGGATCACGGGCGCCGGGTCGCGGAGCATGTAGTCGAGCCGGTCGAAGAAGAGCGCGTGCACGTAGGCGAGGTGACACGCGTGCTCGTGGGCGGACCAGCGGTGCGGGGCCGGCCGCCGCCGCAGGATCGCCGGCGGCACCTCGCGTACGAGGGGCACGACGATCTCGGGCGCCCGGCGGAGCGCGTCGATCACGGCCGGGATGCTACTCGGTCGCTCGCCCATAGGTGGTGTGTGGCGGCCTAACACCAGGTTCGGCGGCGGGGTGGGCACGAGTGCTAGGATAGCTGTGCGGGAGCCGCTGGCGTCGGAGCCCAGTTCCCAGAGCTATCCTGCATGAACTGCACAGCCAGCTGCCCGGTTCGACCATCGCTGGAGCGGTACTCGAACCGGTAGCTCCGCGCCACTACCTCATCCTCGGACATCTCTACGTCGGAGAGTGACGCTCCAGGGTAGCGGCTCTCAAACCAAGCTCTCGCCTCGTCCGCCCCGGGCCGCCCATCAGAGCACCCAAGTGCGAATCCAATCGTGGCCCACGGGAGTACGCGCCGAAGCCTCAACCGGTGAACAATAGAGGACATCGCTCCGCGCGGGATGCGAGGGAACACAGGGTGCGAGCCGCCGAACGACACAAGGGTCAGGGGTGCGGGGCCGGCGCGCAAGCCTGTCGTCGGCGAAATCATGGACGGCCCCGCATCCCTTGCAGTCGATTGTCAGGCGGCCCGGCGCACGGGTTCTACATACGCGAAAAGTCGATTCCGCTGCAACTCAGACAGTAGTACTTGCCCGCCTTCTGGGAGTATCCGCCCTCTCCCAGGTCGATTCTCGTTGAGCACTTCGCACACAGCGTCGGTTCGAAGGACGGCGGGTTCTCGAGCTTCACGAAATTGTATTCGTTCGTCCCATAGTAGACATACATCTCGGTTTCGAACGCGTCGCGACACTCCTTGCATTCACGCCAATCGCCGGCGTGACCCTCGTTGAAATGATACCCGCACAGTGTGTAGCGCCGGTGGTTGCGCGAGCAGCTGTTGCGCGAGAAAGAGAACATCCTGTAGTTCCCCTCGTCGTCGCAGATCCACTGGTCGCAACATTCCGTCCTGGTAAGGTTCGACGTCTTGCCACACAGCCCGCAACGTCGTGTCGTCGCGCGACCTGCGGGTTTTGCGCGTGGCGCCTGTACTTTCTTCGTCGCAGCCTTCTTCCCTGGCATAGCGTAGTGTGCGTCGGTCGTGGAGGTTCACACCATCGCCGGCAAATGGCATTTGGCGTGGCGGTCGGGTAGCATCGAGCACGGACGTTTATGCCGGCCCCGTCACGTTGGTGCGCCCGAAGCATGTACGGGGACGCTAACGACACAAGGGTCAGGGTGCGGGGCCGGCGCGCAAGCCTGTCGTTCGGCGAAACATGGACGGCCCCACATTCCCTGCAGCCGATTGTCAGGCGCCCTCGGGCCTACCGATCTCGCTAAAGAGCCTGAATGCTTCACCCACCCTGGCTGCTGCCAGTGCTCCTCTTCCGTGAGCGTCCGTACGAACAGTGGGGGCTCGTTTCATAGCCCCTAAGTGTACATTCCGAACAACTCGCTGGAAAGAGCACCTTGAGGACGGATACGACATCCGCACCGTGCAGGAACTGCTCGGCCACGCGGACGTGCGGGCGACGATGATCTACACCCACGTGCTGAACCGCGGGGGCCCGCGGCGTGCGCAGGCCGCTGGACACCTGAAGGTCATGGGAATCTTTCCCCGACGCCCGCGGCCGCGTAGATTCCCGCCCCGACTGATATCTTCGTGTCCGCCGGCGCCGGCCGTCCCTCGCGGGAAGGGCCGGCGCTCGCGCACGCACGCACGACAGCTTACAGCAGCACACCGGAAGCGATGCCCAGGCGAGACGACCTCCAGAGCATCCTGATCCTCGGCAGCGGGCCCATCGTGATCGGGCAGGCGGCCGAGTTCGACTACTCGGGGACGCAGGCCGTGCGGGCGCTGCGCGAGGAGGGGTACCGGGTGATCCTGGTCAACTCCAACCCGGCCACGATCATGACCGACCCCGACCTGGCCGACGCCACCTACATCGAGCCGATTACCCCGTCAGTGGCGTAGAGCGCGCACAGATGCTGGACGAAGTACGCGTCGCCCGGCAGAAACCCTGCTGGGTGACGCGCCCTAACAATCGCTCTCATAGAACGCCTTGATTGACCGGGCAGCGCATGTAACAGTCAGAGAAAGATACAAATTCGCTGGCGCGGCTCCGGTCGAACCGTTTGTTAGACGGCGATGCGGAACGGGGTCTCCTCCGCAGGTCAGGTGTGGGAATGTCCCGACCTTATAGCCATCTGCGTCGCTGCGACACGAACATCTGTCCCGCTCTCCGTTCCAAGTACGCAGCCTCTCTGTGGCAGAAGGGATCGTGCGGGGTGGGGCGAACGAAAGCTGAAGCGTGATTCGCGTTCGAGCTACTTGAATGTGTCGGAGAAATACTTGTACGCGTCTGGTCGAAGCAATTTCAGCGAGTCGGGATCAAGGATAAAAAGCGCAGAAAGTTCTGCGAAGTTTTCAACATCGCTCTTCCCTCCATAAGTGGAGATCGCTTTTCCTCTGGCTTTGGCGAACTCCGTGCTTTGCGAACGTCCGCCGCCGCCCTTCATTGGGTCCAGGTTCAGGGCTTTACCAGAATCTGACTCTGCCTGAGCTAGTGCCTTTTCAAGCCGATCGATCTCCTGCTGATCTTTCTTCTCCTTCTCGGCCTGTGCTTTCTCGTCACCCGCAGGGGTAGCCACCCGCCGCGCCTCAAGCCGCGCATCTTTCAACTGCTTGGTGAGCGCATCACGCTTTACCCTGGCTGTCGTAAACGACTCGTAGTCCAGGGCATGTCCGACCTCGTGTGCGACAGTCTGCGTGAACCAGTCAGATCCGCTGGTATCAATGCTGTTCATGAGCTTCTTGAGCGAGCTTGCGTACAGGGTGATTGTATGTGTGTTGGGATCATATTTACCGGCTTCGTCCTTCTCGCCCACACTTTCCGGTTTTTTCTCGAACTTTAGGCCTCTGACACGTTTTAAAATGGAGTCCGGCACGCGAGCCAGCGCAGCAAACAGAAGCTTCTTGTCATCCTCACTTCCAAAGCCGGAACCCAGAGCGAACTCAAAGTTCTCAAAGCGCTTTGTAGCTTTCGCGACATCGATCTTGCTCGGATCTCCAGACGGAGTGGCGGACACCTGCTCGATGATAAGCTGTCTCTTGGGATTGCTCTTTCGCTCGACAAGCGTGAATCGGTACACACCGTCAACGCCGCCGACAGCTTTCAAGTTCAACGGTACATTCGTAACAGTGTTAAAGGTAAAAGACTTGTCGGAGAAAAACTCCGCCGCGATATTCTGCAATCCTTGTTTAATACCCTCGGCGATACCAGGGCCAAACTTAATATCATCGGCCGGAATATTTCCTTTTTCCTTCGTCTTGAATTCCCCCCTTATCTCATTGGGTGAGAGTTTTGTTACAGATTCGAGGGTAAGCACCCGCAGCTTCCCGCGCTCTTCCTGGCTTGTACTTCCTTCAAGTGCGGATCGCTGACGCTGCACTACACGGCCTGCAAGCATGGGGTTTGACCGCTGCTGGATCACGTGAGCGAGCTCATGCGCCATGAGCCGCCTCCCCTCCGTTGTACCGGGCGCGAATTCGCTGTGACCGAACACAATGTTTGGATTGACGGTGAACGCCTTAGCCTGAACCACACGAGCCGCCTCTGCCGCCTCGCTGCCGGTGTGCACGCGTACTGCGCTGAAGTCGTGCCCGAAGTACGATTCCATAAAGTTGCGGGATGCGGGTTCCAGAGCCTCTCCAGGCGAGCGAACTACTTCGTGGACGATGGACGGTATTTCGGACTGTCCGACCTCGCTCGTTCCCACGTGCTTCGTCTGCAAGCTCACATCTTCATGGTCAGGTTGCTCGGTGCGGCATTCGGGGCACCCTCTACCACAGGCACAAGGCCGCTGTTGCTGCGTCATGGGCGTATGCATTACCTGTTCGGAGACGCGGTCTGCTTCCTGCTCGTATTCGTCTCCCGGCTTGTTGATCGCTAATTTCGTCTGTATTGCTCCTGCTGCAGGAAGATGTATGGGAGGGCGGGTACAATCGTGCCCAAAGTGAGGTGATGCCGTACCGCTCAATCCGGCTTCGAGTTCTTCGGCATGAGTCCGCGGCATCCGCTGCACTGTCAGACTACCGAGTGCGAGCTGCAAGAGTAGGTGAGGAGATGCCGCCTGATGTGTTTTGGACGCTGCCGTGTCAGGCCGAGCAAGGCGGGAGGATACTGGTTTTTTAGGTTGATTCTGTTTTTGTGCAAAGGTTTGCATGCTCCATCTCCATTTTTTGTTGCAGCAGCGCTGCCTAATATCGTATGTAGACTGCGCACCCCAGCGTATCCGCCGATACCGCACCTCCCGCCTCGCAGTGTAGTATTCTTGTCCTCCACATAAATGGACGTAGATTACGCACCATCCCTATGGTTTCTACGGCGCCGCTCTGGGGAGCGAGCGAGTCGAGGGGTTGTGAAAGGCAGTGCGCATGCCCGAGAAGGGCCGGATGGGAGCATCGGCCCGGCGTCGCGCAAACACAACCAGCAAGGCGCGTGCTCGCGTGACGGATTGGGATGACTCCATCAACGCGTTGCGGTGCCCAAACTTGCGCAGGATGTTCGAGCTACTCGCAACTCAGGACGTACTTGGGGTGAGGCACGGAGTTGCGGCATTATTGTCCCTAATCGCCCGAACGAAGCAGGCCGGGGCCTCTGCGGAACTACGCAGGCCGGATCTCCGCCTAGCGTGACGAAAGACGTGGAGCACCGTCTCGGCCAGACTGCCGCCCTCCTTTCGTCACCCACCGACGCCGGATATATTCCCGCCCCGACGATACATCCGAAGTCCGCCGGCGCCGGCCCGTCCCTCGCGGGAAGGGCCGGCGCTCGCGCACGCGCGCACGACAGCTTAACGCACCAGAAGCGATGCCCAGGCGAGACGACCTCCAGAGCATCCTGATCCTCGGCAGCGGGCCCATCGTGATCGGGCAGGCGGCCGAGTTCGACTACTCGGGGACTCAGGCCGTGCGCGCCCTGCGCGAGGAGGGGTACCGGGTGATCCTGGTCAACAGCAACCCGGCCACGATCATGACCGACCCCGACCTGGCCGACGCCACCTACATCGAGCCGATCACGGCCGAGTGGGTGGAGCGCGTGATCGAGAAGGAGAAGCCCGACGCCATCCTCCCCACCATGGGCGGCCAGACGGCGCTCAACGTGGCGCTCGAGCTGCACGACTCCGGCGCGCTCGCCCGCCACGGCGTGGAGCTGATCGGCGCCAACGCGCGCGCCATCCGCACCGCCGAGGACAGGAGCGAGTTCGCCAAGGCCATGACCCGCATCGGCCTCAGGCTCCCCCACGGCGGCTTCGCCACCACCATCGAGGAGGCGCTCCGGATCGTCGACGACACCGGCTACCCGGCCATCATCCGCCCCAGCTTCACCCTGGGCGGCACCGGCGGCGGGATCGCCTACAACCGCGCCGAGTTCGAGGAGCAGGTGCGCCGCGGGCTCGACCTCTCGCCCGTGCACGAGGTGCTGATCGACCGCTCGGTGATCGGGTGGAAGGAGTTCGAGCTGGAGGTGATGCGCGACCACGCCGACAACGTGGTCATCATCTGCTCGATCGAGAACGTCGACGCCATGGGAGTGCACACCGGCGACTCGGTGACCGTGGCCCCCGCGCAGACGCTCACCGACGTCGAGTACCAGCGGATGCGCGACGCGGCCATCGCCATCATCCGCGAGATCGGGGTGGAGGCGGGCGGCTGCAACGTGCAGTTCGCGGTGAACCCCGCCAACGGCGAGATGCTCGTCGTCGAGATGAACCCGCGCGTCTCCCGCTCCTCGGCGCTGGCGTCGAAGGCCACCGGGTACCCGATCGCGCGCATCGGCGCCAAGCTGGCCGTGGGCTACACCCTCGACGAGCTCCCCAACGCCATCACCCGCACCACGCCGGCCTCGTTCGAGCCCGTGCTCGACTACGTGGTGGTCAAGTTCCCCCGCTTCGCCTTCGAGAAGTTCCCCGCGGCCGACAACACGCTGGGGGTGCAGATGAAGGCGGTGGGCGAGTCGATGGCCATCGGCCGCACCTTCCGCCAGGCGTGGCAGAAGGCGATCCGCGCGCTGGAGATCGGCCGCCCCGGGTGGGAGGTCGGCACGCTGGCCGACGACCGGCTCAAGGACGACTCGCCCGACACCCTGCGCGCGGCGCTGCGCCGGCCCACCCCCGAGCGCGTCTTCCACGTCAAGCGCGCGCTCCTCTCCGGGATGAGCGTCGAGGAGGTGGCCGGGCTCACGGCCTACGACCCCTGGTTCGTCGCCGAGCTGGCGGACCTGGTGGCGGCGGAGACGTGGTACGCGGCGCTCCCCGACGTCGACGGCGACGCGCTCAGGCGGATGAAGCGGCTCGGCTTCTCCGACGCTCAGCTGGCGCGGCTGCGCGGCGAGCTGGAGGACGTGGTGCGCGAGCGGCGCTGGAGCTTCGGCGTGCACCCCGTCTACAACATGGTGGACACCTGCGCCGGCGAGTTCCCCGCGGCCACCCCGTACCTGTACTCCACCTACGCCGAGGAGAACGAGTCGGTGCGCTCCGACCGCCCCAAGGTGGTGATCCTGGGCAGCGGGCCCAACCGCATCGGGCAGGGGGTGGAGTTCGACTACTGCTGCGTGCAGGCGGCGCTGGCGCTGCGAGAGGCCGGGTACGAGACGATCATGGTCAACTCCAACCCGGAGACGGTCTCGACCGACTTCGACGTGAGCGACAAGCTGTATTTCGAGCCGCTCACGCTCGAGGACGTGCTGGAGATCGTGCGGCTGGAGGACCCGCTCGGCGTGGTGGTGCAGCTCGGCGGGCAGACGCCGCTCAAGCTGGCGCAGCCGCTGGAGCGCCTGGGGGTGAAGGTCCTGGGCACGTCGGTGGAGGCGATCGACCGCGCGGAGGACCGCGAGCGCTTCGAGGCGCTGGCCCGCGGGCTGGGGGCGCGCCAGCCGCCCAACGGGCTGGCGGTGTCGGTCGACCAGGCGGCGGAGATCGCGGCGCGCGTGGGCTATCCCGTGCTGCTGCGCCCGAGCTACGTGCTGGGCGGGCGGGGGATGGAGATCGTCTACGACGAGCCCAGCCTGCGCGACTACTTCCAGCGCGCGGTGGCGGTCAGCCACGAGCGGCCGGTGCTGATCGACCGCTTCCTGGAAGACGCCTTCGAGGCCGACGTCGACGCGCTCTCCGACGGCGAAACGGTGGTGATCGGCGGGGTGATGCAGCACATCGAGGAGGCCGGCGTGCACTCGGGCGACAGCGCGTGCGTGCTGCCGCCCTACATGCTGCGCGACGACCAGATCGAGGAGATGCGCGAGCTCACCCGGCGCTTCGCGCTGGAGCTGGGCGTGGTGGGCCTCATCAACGTGCAGTACGCGGTGTTCGAGGGGCACGTGTACGTGCTGGAGGTGAACCCGCGCGCCTCGCGCACCGTGCCCTTCGTCTCCAAGGCCACCGGGGTGCCGCTGGCGCGGATCGCCGCCCGCCTGATGGTGGGCGAGAAGCTGGCCGGCTTCGGGCTGGCGGACGAGATCCCGATCGGCGGGGTGGCGGTGAAGGAGAGCGTGTTCCCCTTCAACAAGATCGAGTCGGACACGCTGCTGGGCCCGGAGATGCGCTCCACGGGCGAGGCGATGGGCTTCGACGACAGTTTCGGGATGGCGTTCGCCAAGGCGCAGACCTCGGCGGGGATGGACCTGCCGCGGGAGGGGAGCGTGATCGTGACGGTGAACGAGCGCGACAAGCCCACCCTGGTGCCGATCGCGCGGCGGCTGCACGACATGGGCTTCCGCATCCTGGCCACCGAGGGAACGGCGCGCTACCTGCGCCAGCGCGGCATCCCCTGCGACCGGGTGTTCAAGGTGAACGAGGGGCGCCCGAACATGGTGGACCACATCATCTCGGGCGAGGTGGCGCTGCTGGTGAACACGCCGCTGGGGAAGCAGAGCCAGTACGACGACTACGCCACCCGCCGCGCGGCGATCCAGTACAAGGTGCCCTACATCACCACCATGTCGGCGGCCTCGGCCGCGGTCGACGCCATCAGCGCCCTGCGCAACCGCCGCCCCGAGGTGCGCTCGATCCAGGAGCGCACGGGGGCGCTGGCGGGGGCGGGCACGTGAGCGGGCCACCCTCCGACACCTCGCCCGAGGCCGAGCGGGTGCTGATCGAAGGCTACCGCCGCATGTCGCCGGCGGAGAAGCTGGAGCGCGTGTTCGCGCTCAACCGCATGCTGGAACAGCTCCAGCGCGCGCGCATCACCGCGGAGTACGGCGACATCCCCGAGTGCGAGATGCGTCTTCGTCTGGCCTCGCTACGCCTGGGCCGCGAGACGATGATCAAAGTCTTCGGCTGGGACCCCGACGAGATGGGGTGGTGAGTGTGATGGAGGAGGCGCTCGAGGTAACGCTGCGGGTGGTGCGCGTCCTGGAAGGTCTCGGTGTGCCGTATCTGATCGGCGGGTCGCTGGCCAGCTCGCTGCACGGCCAGCCGCGGGCGACCCAGGACGCCGACGCCGTCGCGGATCTCCGGCCGGAGCACATACCTCCATTCATCGCCGCCTTGCAGGATGACTTCTACCTCGACGAAGCCGCGATCCGTGATGCCGTGAGCCGGCGTTCCACGTTCAACGTCATCCACCTGGGCACCATGTTCAAGGTGGACGTCTTCGTGGCTCGGGACGACGCTCCGACGGCGCGGGAGTTCGAGCGCCGCCGGCCGTACGCTCTTCCGCAGGTCCCAGGCGCTGAGATCGTGGTTGCCAGCCCCGAGGACGTGATCGTACAGAAGCTGTACTGGTACCGCCTTGGCGACCACGTCTCCGAGCGCCAGTGGAGCGACGCGATGGGCGTGCTCAAGGTCCGCGGCAGGAAGCTCGACCTCGAGTACATGCGCGACCTCGCGGAGCAGATGGGCGTGGCGGACCTGCTGCTGCGCGGGCTGCGGGAGGCGGGGCAGGCCTCCTGATCCCGCCGCGCCGCGTCAGCGTGCCTCGTAGACGAACCGGGCGATCGAGTCCGCGTTGGTCTTCGCCTGCCCCTTGCTCAGCTTCGCGTACTCGGGATCGGACTTGTAGGCGAGGTCGAACGCGCACTGGTAGCGGTGCAGCCACTCGTGGATCATCGTGCGGGCCTTCGCGTCGAGCTCGGGATCGGAGAACCAGGCCGGATGGAGCTCGATGTCGGAAAACGGCACGCACCACAGGGACCAGGCCCGGGAGGTCCCCTCCATGTTGCACTCGTACTGCGTGTCGTCGCCGGCGGTGGCGAGCCTCGCCAGCCGCTTGGCGAGCCCGGCGGCCAGCGTTACGCTCGAGTCCTTCATGTTGCTGTCCAGCGACGTCTTGATCTCGGGAGGGTTGGTGCCGTCGTACTTCTTCAGCTTCTCGATGACCTGCGAGAGCATCTCCTGAGCCCGCTTGTGGGCCTTCTTGATGACCTCCTGCTGGTCCGCGGTGCAGTCGTCGAACGTGATCGCGCGCTGCACGAGGCCGCCGGCCGCCCCGCCGCCCGGGCCGCCGCGCGACTGCTGGACGGTGTGGGCGAGCTCGTGCGCGAGGAGGTGCCTGCCCCCGGGCGTGTCCGGCGCATAGGCGTCTCGCCCGAACACGATGTCGCTCCCGAGGGTGTACGCCCGCGCCCGGATCGCCCGCGCCGCCGCGGCGGCCTGGCCGCCGACGTGGATGCGCACCCCGCCGAAGTCGCGGCCGAAGCGCGTCTCCATGAACGCGCGGGTGGCCGGGTCGAGTGGCCGGCCGGGGGCGCGCGCCGCCTCGTCCACGATCGCAGGCGCGGCGGCGGGCCGGGTCCCCTCGGCGTGCGGGGCTCCCTCCTCCGCCACCCGCCGCTGCACGACGGTCCCCCGGGCGCGGCACTCCTCGCACTCTTCCTCCGTCCCGCCGCCGCATGCGCAGGCGCGCTGCACCCGCGGCTCCGGCATCCGCATCACCTGGCCGGCCACCCGGTCCGCCTCTTTCTCGTACGGGTCTCCCGGCGTGTTGACCGTCAGCTTGGCCTGGGGCTGCACCGGCGCGGTGAGGTATAGGGGGATCCGGCCGTAGTGGAAGGGGTAGGCCGCCGCCGTGGGCCCGGACGCAGCCTGGCCCGGGTGGACGGCCCTGGGCGAAGCCTGCTTTGGGGGCCGGTCCTGCTTTTGTGCGAACGTCCGCATCGCTCGTCTCCTTCTCCATTTTCGGCGGCGGGGCATCAACAAGGGTTTAAGTAGGCCCGCAATCCGAGAGCACGCAAGCCTGTCGGGACAGCTTCGGGTGTGCGGCGTTCGGGCGCCCGGCATCGCCGCGGCCGCGCCGGGGGGACGAAGCGCGCCACGCGTCGCCGTGGCGCGCTCGCCGGGGAGTGATTACAGTCGGGGTACCGGTCTCGAAATCCACCGGCACTCCCACCCGGTGTCATTCCGAGAGTTGAGAACCGGCTGGGCAGACGTGGGACGTCGCCCGCGACGGCGCCATGCTTAGGTGGCCTTACCAGTCGCCCCGGCGCGGCGCGGCGTGGCGGACCTGCTACAGCGTGCCTTGCGGGAGGTTGAACAGGGCTCGTGATCTCCTTGTGGAAGCAGCGTGAGCGCGCCGCCAGAACGATCCGGTGGCGCGCCCGCCGTTTTGAGATTATGGTCTGGATCGATCCCCCTTCATCGCCCGGTCCTCGTCTCCCGAGCCGTCGCATGACCCGAACGCTCCCCCTCCTCCGCGCCGCGCTGGCCGGCGCCGCCCTGCTGGCCGGCGCGCCGGCGCACGCGCAAGATCCGGCCGCCCCGCCGCGGCCGCCGGTGGCCAGGACCATCGCGCACGTGGACACCACGCACGGCGACGTGCGCGTGGACGAGTACTTCTGGCTGCGCGACGACCAGCGGAAGGACACGGCCGTCATCGCCTACCTGGAGGCGGAGAACCGCTACGCCGAGGCCATGATGGCCCACACCGCCCAGCTCCAGGAGCGGCTCTACCAGGAGATGCGCGGGCGCATCAAGGAAACCGACCTCTCCGTCCCCGAGCGCCTGGGCGAGTACTACTACTACCAGCGCACCGAGGCCGGGAAGCAGTACCCGATCTACGCGCGCAAGCGGGGGAGCCTGGACGCGCCCGAGGAGGTGATGCTCGACCTCAACCAGCTGGCCGAGGGGAAGCGCTTCCTGAGCGTGGCGAACTACGAGGTGAGCCCCGACGGCCGGCTGCTGGCGTTCCTGGTGGACACTTCCGGCGCCGAGCGGCCCACGCTGATGGTGAAGGACCTGGCCACCGGCCGGCTCCTCCCCGACCGCATCGACAGCGTGAACTACTCGCTGGCGTGGGCGGCGGACAACCGCACCCTCTTCTACGGCACCAGCGACGCCGCCAACCGCGCCTGGCGCGTCTGGCGCCACACGCTGGGCACCGACCGCGCGGCGGACGTGAAGGTCGCGGAGGAGCCCGACGAGCTCTTCGACGTGGAGGTGCGGCTCACCAAGGACCGGCGCTACCTGCTGGTCCGCCACAGCAGCTTCGACGCGTCGGAGGTCCGCTTCCTCGACGCGGCCACGCCCGCGGGCGAGTGGCGCCTGATCCGGCCGCGCCAGGCGGGGGTGGAGTACAGCGTGGAGCACCACGGCGGCCGCTTCCTGATCCGCACCAACGAGGGCGCGGTGAACTTCAAGCTGGTGGAGGCGCCCGTGGCCGACCCGCGCCGCGAGAACTGGCGCGACGTGGTGCCGGCCAGCGACTCGGTGCTGCTGGACGGCTTCGACGTCTTCCGCCACTTCCTGGTGCTGTACCAGCGCGGCAACGCGCAGCGCACCATCCGGGTGGTGAAGGCGGCCACGGGCGAGAGCCACGTGATCTCGTTCCCCGAGCCGGTCTACACGGTGCGCGGCGGCGGCAACCCCGAGTTCGACACCGACACCCTGCGCTTCGCCTACACCTCGCTGGTGACGCCGCAGTCCGTGTACGACTACGACATGGAGCGGCGCACGCGCGTGCTGAGGAAGGCCACCGAGGTGGTGGGCGGCTACGACCCCTCGCGCTACGGCACCGAGCGCACCTGGGCGCGCGCGCCGGACGGGGTGATGGTCCCCGTCTCCCTCGTCTACCGCAGGCCGCTGGAGCGCGACGGGCGGCGGCCGCTCCTGCTGTACGCCTACGGCTCGTACGGCTCCAGCACCGACCCCGCCTTCTCGTCGAGCCTGCTGAGCCTGCTGGACCGCGGCGTGGTGTACGCCATCGCGCACGTGCGCGGCGGGCAGGAGATGGGGCGGGCGTGGTACGACCAGGGGAAGCTGCTGAACAAGAAGAACACCTTCACCGACTTCATCGCGGCGGCCGAGCACCTGGTGCGCGAGCGGTACACGGCCAGCGACCGGCTGGCGATTCGCGGCGGGAGCGCGGGCGGGCTCCTGATGGGCGCGGTGCTCAACATGCGCCCCGACCTCTTCCGCGCCGCCGTGGCCGACGTGCCGTTCGTGGACGTGATCACCACCATGCTCGACGCCTCGATCCCGCTCACCGCGGGCGAGTGGCTGCAGTGGGGCGACCCGCGCCAGCCCGAGGCGTACCGCTACATGAAGAGCTACTCGCCGTACGACAACGTGGAGCGGAAGGACTACCCGGCGATCCTGGTGACGGCGGGGCTCAACGACTCGCGGGTGGGCTACTGGGAGCCGGCCAAGTGGGTGGCCCGGCTGCGGGCGATGAAGACCGACCGCAACCCGCTGCTGCTGCGCACCAACATGGGCGCGGGCCACGGCGGCTCGTCGGGGCGCTACGACGCGCTGCGCGAGCAGGCGTTCCGCTACGCCTTCATCCTGGACCAGCTCGGCATCCGCGACTGACCTTTCCACGGGTCGGGGCGGAACAGGGCGCCGTCACGAGCAGTGGCGGCGCTCTTCGTCGTAGCGCCACCGCGTGGTGTGGAGAAGCGGCCTTGACATCTCGTTTACTTCGTCCACTTTACTCCCGGTCCGGCCACTCGCCCCGCCCATCCTCTGGATCAGGAGCCCCACCCGATGTCCTCCGCGCGCAAGCTGCGACGCACCGCGCTTCACAGCGGCACCTCGGCCCGGCGAGGGGTCGAGGGGATCGAAATCGTCTACGACAAGCTCCACCGGTACGACTGGCAAACGCCGGAGATGGATGCCGTGATCACCCGGCTGCACCGCCTGGCGAACGAGTCTCCGCGCGAGGCGATTCCCGAGCTGCTCCGGATGGTCGAGCGGCACCCCCACGTGCCGCTCTTCTACAACTACCTCGCAGTCGCGTACTCCGCGGTCGGGGACCACGAGCGCGCGGACGAGACGATCGAGGAGAACTACCGCCGCAATCCCGACTACCTCTTCGCGCGCGTGAACTACGCGGAGCTCTGTCTCCGCGACGGCGACCTCGAAGGATGTCTCCAGGCACTCGGCGAACGGCTCGATCTTCAGGCGCTCTACCCCCACCGCAGGCGCTTTCACATCTCCGAGCTCACGGGCTTCACCTACGCGGTGGGGCTATACCAGCTGAAAACCGGAGACCGCGACGCGGCGCGATCCAGCCTCGAGCTGCTTCGCCTGGTCGCTCCCGGCGACCGGGCCACGAAAGCCCTCGAACGCCGGCTGCACCCCGTCCGATTCCTGTTCCGCAGATAGGAGACACCTCATGGATGCGTCCGAACGCTGGCGCGTGAAGATGGAAGTCACCCGGGACGGAGACGCGTATACCGCGTGGTCCGAGCAGCTCCCGGGCGTCTACGGCGAGGGAGGTACGGAGGACGAGGCGATCGAAAGCTTCTGGGAGTTCGTCGACTTCATGCGCGACGAGATGGCCGTCCCTGCGTGGCCGCACTCTCGCGAGGGGTGGTCGGAGGTCTTCCCCGAGCTAGCCGGGTTGGATGACGACTCGCCCGACGATTTCGCACCCGAGAGCTGGGCCGGTGACGAGCCGGAGTAGGCAGTGGGCGCCCGGTCCTCGCGACACGGCTGTTTGCATCCGGCTCTACCCGGCGATCCTGGTGACGGCGGGGCTCAACGACTCGCGCGTGGGCTACCGGGAGCCGGCGATGAAGACGGACGGCAACCCGCTGCTGCTGCGCACCAACATGGGCGCGGGCCACGGCGGCTCGTCGGGGCGCTACGACGCGCTGCGCGAGCAGGCGTTCCGCTACGCCTTCATCCTGGACCAGCTCGGCATCCGCAACTGACTCGAGGAAGCCTCACACCGGGTCGTCCGAGATTCGCTCGGGGCAGAGTCTGATACCAGATTCCGCGATCGATTGTGCAAAGGAGATGTCATCCTGAGGGAGCCGCTGCGCCGAGCCTGCCCCCGCCACTGATGTCTGGCGGCGACCGAAGGATCTACTCACCCCGGAGTGAGGCCGGCTTCCGCGCGCTGCATCTGGCCACCAGACATGCGGAGTAGATCCTTCGGTCGCGTCCAACCATTTGCGCGCGAGCGAATTACGCGCGGACGCTCCCTCAGGATGACTTTTGTGTGGCGTGGAATGCACAGTCGGTTTCGAAAGGTGGTATGATTCTAGAGCCTCACGCAACATCGGGGTTGGGTGTTACGCCGTGTCCTCCTCCGGTGGAGGGACGATCCAGACGCGGTCGCGCAGCGGCTCGTCCTGGAACTCGGCGTGCCGGCGCTCGGCCTCGCAGGCGGCGGCCTCGGCCAGCGCCCGCGTGGGGTACTCGCCGACCAGGTACTCTTCGCGCGCGAACGTGTCGTAGCCGAGCACCTTCCACACGCCTTCAGGCATGTCCGCGCCTCATCGAAGGAACTCCGGCCGGCCCATCTACCCTCCTCTCGGCGATCTCACCCGGCCGCGATCACTGCGCCAGGTTCTCCGGGCGATACAGCACCTCGACGTCTCCGGCCTGCCGCTGCGGAGATATCAGCTCCGCGCGCGGGTCGTAGGTGACCATCAGCGTGCGCGGCTGAACCCACTCCAGGAGCACCTTCGGCCCCGAGCTCGGCAGGGGGAACCTGGGCACCGAGCGGCTCGCCGTGGTGTCTCCGACCACCACCACCGGATCGACGTGCGACGTCGTCCCCACCAGGACGAGGGTCGACCAGTCCGCGGTCGATCCGCAGTCGCGCACGACCACCACCGCCTGGCGCTCGCGGTCCCGGGACGCGAGCCGTTGCACGGTCGAGTCGCCGCACACGGGGCCGCCGCACGCGCCGCAGGCGAGCGCGAGAGCGATGGACCAGCTCCACTCGTATCGCACCACCGTCCTCACCTCCGGGAGATCGTGGGTCCGGGCGACGGCCCGGAGGCGCGGATGCGAAGCGCGCCCGCCGAGCCGCCGGCCGGGCGGCGGTCAGACCTGGTAGAGCTGGATCAGGTTGCCGCAGGTGTCGTCGAACACGGCGACGGTGGCCGGGCCCATCTGCGTGGGCTCCGTGTGGAATGCCACGCCGAGCCCCTGCATCCGCTCGTACTCCGCCCGGACGTCGTCGACGGCGAAGGCGGCCAGCGGGATCCCCTGCTCGAAGATCGCCTTCTGGTACGTCCGGCCCGCCGGGTTGTCGTTGGGCTCCAGCAGCAGCTCGACCTCGTCCGGCGCCTCGGGCGAGACCACCGTCAGCCACTTGAACTTCCCCGCCGGGAGCTCGGTCTTCTTCACGAAGCCCAGGACCTCCGTGTAGAACCTGAGGGCCTTTTCCTGGTCGTCCACCAGCACGCTGCTCAGCTTGATCCTCACGGCGGTCTCCGTTCTCGTGGTCTGCCCGCCATCGGAGCACGAACCTCCTTGCGCGGAGACGGCGGGATCGTCTCCGGTCGCAGTCTCCATCGAGATCCACGGCAGCATAAACGGGGGCCGCGCGCGCACGCAAGGATCCGTCGCCGGCCCGCCGTGCTCCCCGGGCGCCACTCGCGCGACGGGTGTCCCGCGGGTAGACTCGACTCGCGGACCCATCCTCGGAAAACGCGGAGCGCGGGATGATCACCATCGAGCTCGGCATGGTGGTGGATGCGCCGGTGGAGCGCGTCTTCGACCTGGCGCGCAGCATCGACCTGCACCGGCGCTCGCTGGGCCACACGGGCGAGGAGGCGGTCGGCGGGCGCACCTCGGGGGCTGATCGGCCCGGGGGAGACGGTCACCTGGCGGGCGCGGCACCTGGGGGTGCGCCAGCACCTCACCAGCCGCATCATCGGGTACGACCGGCCGCGCTGGTTCCAGGACAGCCAGGAGCGCGGCGTCTTCGCCTGGTTCGTCCACGACCACCACTTCGAGCCGGCGCCGGGCGGCGGCACCGTGCTGCGCGACGTCTTCCGCTTCGCCGCGCCGCTCGGGCCGCTGGGCCGGCTCGCCGAGCGCCTGGTGCTGCGCCGCTACATGACACGCCTCCTCCATGCGCGCAACGACGCCATCCGGCGCGCCGCCGAGTCGGAGGAGTGGCGCGAGCTGCTGGGGACGGGTCCTGGGTGCGAACAGGAAGACGAACCCCCGTCTCCGTGAGTGGAGAGGCGGGGGCCTTCGGTCGTCCCGGGTGTTCCGCTTCAGCTCCGCCTGCCCCGCTTTTGGCAGGGGAGGGTCAGCCGGACGGAGCGTGAGGAGGAGGAGGAGCTACGATCCGCGGACGAACCGCTCCAGGATCTCGGGCGGGACGTTCTGCCCCGCCGGGAAGGACGCCGCCACCCGGCCGCGCCGGTCCAGCACCACGGCAAAGGGCGTGGAGCGATAGCCCAGCTTCTCCGCGACGATGCCGGCATCCAGGGGATCGATCCCCCGGATCGGGATCTCGACCCGCAGGCTGTCGAACAGCGCCTGCTGACGCGGCGACAGCGCGCCCCGGCCCACGACTCTGCCGAGCACCGGAACGTTCGTCTTCTGCCGCAGCGCGTTCCAGCGCTGGAGCAGGCCTCCCGATCCGAAGCAGTCCTCCGGCTGAAAGACGAAGACGATCGCGCCGGAGAGGGGCTCCTCGCCGCCGAGCGTCGCCGCCACCGGCTCCGCCGCCCGCAGCGCGTAGCGGGTGTCGCCGTACAGGCGGACGGAGAACGCGATGACCAGGCCGAGCGCACAGAGCAGGACGAGCCTCCGGATCATTGGCGCACCGTGCGGAGAGAGACACGCTGGACGCCGTCCTCGTCCGTCTCGCGGACCAGCACGGCGGCGGAATCGATGTCGAGGGGGAGGTGGTCCGCGGGGAGCAGGACGCTCCCGAGGGTCTCGCCCGCCGGAGAGAGCACGAGCCACTTGCTCGGCGCGCCGTCGCGAGCGGGGAACGTCTGGACCCACAGGTTCCCCCGGCGGTCCGCGCGCAGGTCGGAGAAGACCGGCGCCGCGGCGGCGCCGCGGCCCTGGAAATGGTGCCGGATCGCCTCCCGCTCGGCGCCGTCCTGCACCGCCTCTTCCAGGTAGGCGGAAAGCTCCTGCTCGCTCAGCCGGCGGCGCGGCCGCGCGGGGAATTCGATGGTCCGTACCACGGCGCCGGAGCGGTCGAACACCCGGAGCCGATTGGAATCCGACGATCCGTATGCGACGTGCTCGCCCGTGACCGCCACGTGTCCCGAACGGCCGAAGGGGAGCTGCGTGGTCCGGAAGCTCGCCGGGTGCTCGTAGATCAGCCACTCGACCCCCGGGAAGCGTCCCAGACGGCCGGCGATCTCGCCCGTGGGCGTGACCCGGAGGAGCTCGATGGTGTCCCTGACCGCCCCCGGCCCCCCGCGCGGGTCGAACTGCTGCTCGACGGCCACCGCGATCGTCCCGTCGGAGAAGACGCCGACGGGGCGCGCGGAAGCCCGGGTCTCGCGGAGCT
Organism: Longimicrobium sp.; assembly: GCA_036389795.1. NCBI lineage: Bacteria > Pseudomonadati > Gemmatimonadota > Longimicrobiia > Longimicrobiales > Longimicrobiaceae > Longimicrobium > Longimicrobium sp. The sequence continues at coordinate 40,369 of DASVWD010000115.1, read as the reverse complement.
GGAAGGAGCGCGCGAACGCGCCGCGCGGGTCCAGCACGCTGAAGCGCTGCGAGCGCAGGTCGAAGACGAGGACCGAGTCTCCGGAGCCCCGCCCGATCCAGTTGACGCCCCGGAACTCGCCGGGGCCGCCGCCCTCGCCGCCGACGGACGACAGGTAGGCGCCCCGCGCGTCGAAGAAGCGCACCTCGCGCGTTCCCGAGTTCCCCAGTGCGATGCGGCCGTCCGGCAGCACCAGGCCGCCGTACACGCGGTCCAGCGTGTACTCGGGCCGCCCCGAGGCCACGCCGATGCGGGCCCGCGGCGTGTCGGCGAGCGTCCACGCGGCAGTATCGGCCGGCGTGCGCGAATCGCCCGGCGCCGGGCCGTCGCCGCACGCGCACAGCGGCAGCACCACGGCCGTGGAGAGCGTCCGGCGGACTTTCCGGGCCCACGCCCGGCCGGGCTGGAGGACGGGCTCCGCGCGCATCCGCTTCGTGGTCAACGCCGCTCTCCGCGCGGGGCGTGGGCGTACGCGTCCGGGGGCACCGGCTGGACGCGGACGATGTGTCCCTCGCCGTCCACGGTCAGCAGGACGGGCGGAGCCGTGTAGCCGAGCGAGCGCAGGAGCCGCGCGAGCGGGGCGGCGCTCGCGCCAGCTTCGCCAGACGGCCAGGGGAGGGTCCGAAGAGGCAGCGGAGGGCGGCCGGGGCCGGCGTCGCCGCGTGCCGGGACCATCCGCCGTGCCGCCACGGTGTCCCTCGGATGGCCGACCACCAGCAGGTATCCGGCGGAATTCTCCGCGGCCGGAGACAGCAGGCTCGCGCGCGGCGGAGCGGGAAGGAGGACGGCCGCCCCGACCTTCCAGGCCAGGAGGGCGAACAGGAGCAGCATCGCCGCGAACACCGGACCGTCCGCCGGTCGGAAGCGGCGAAGCCGGGCCAGCGGATTCTCGCCGGACATCGTGCTGGTTCATCGGATCGAAGTGGGGGAGGATTGCCTGGAGAGCCTCCACCGGCGGCGAAGGTGCCGCCGGGCGGAGGCAGGCCGCCGGGAGCTCAGCCCGGGGTGCTGGGACGGATGGGAGACACCGTCCCCTTCTCGTAGTAGTAGAACGACCAGCTGCAGCACCCGCCGCCCGAGCACTCGCGCGTGCACTCCTGCTGGCAGAGGTTGCCGTCGAACCTGCCGCACGCCTGCGCCTGGAGGGCGTCCGGGCGTGTCGCGGCGTCGAACGTGAAGCCCCCGAGGGCCACGACGCCCGCCAGCGCCAGCATCAACGTGCTCCTGATTCTTTTCATGCTCTACTCCCGATGTGGAATGGGAATGATCGTGAGGCTGGTCAACGCGTCCGGACGGGTCGACTGGAATACAACTAATGTTTGGCGCTTTCGGTGTCAACCATTTTTGGCGTAAGCTGCCCGGTACGGTCGCACGTGGACCACGCCCGCGATCTGGCTCCGCCCTCCTCCGCGGCACTTTCAGCTCGGAGCCCCACGCATCACCTACCGCCCGACTCCGCTCGCGTACGAGTGCCTGAAGACACTCGCTCGAACTACGGAAAGCCTCGCAAACTGCGCGAGGCTTCAACGGCAGGTCTTCGAGAGATTACATCTGGTTCGAACAACGGGCGCGGCCCTGGCCTCCTCTCAGGCGGCAGGGCTCCTCTCTTCGATGACCGTACCGGCCAGGCGGGCGCGGGCGAGGGGGACGACGCTGCCGCAAGGGGGTTGCGCGATTCCGAGTTGCTGGATCAAACGGGTGGACGGTAGCTTCGTATCTCCCGCGGCCGCGGTGGAGGGGACCAGGCGGCTTGTAAAGCATGCTTGACAAATCGTCAACCAAGCTTTACTCCTGGTTCCCGCGAGTCCGCGGCCGGACGCTTCTTCCCAGAGGAGTCATGAACACTCCACGACGCATCCTCGCCGCCTGCGTGGCGGCTTCGCTGGTGTCCATCGTCGACCCGCTCGGTCCCGCACCCCTCGCGGCGCAGGCGCGCTCCGGGGACGACCGCTTCCTGGGGAACTGGCAGGGGGCGCTCCAGGTGAGCGGGCTGTCGCTGCGGCTGGCGCTCACCTTCGAGCGCGACCCGGCGGGGAAGCTGGGGGGCACGCTCACCAGCATCGACCAGGGCGGGGCGAAGCTCCCCATGGAGGTGACGGTGGCGGGCGACAGCGTCCGCGCAACCCTGGCGAGGATCCAGGCGGCGTTCGCCGGGCGGCTGAATTCGGCGGGCGACTCCATCGACGGCGCCTGGACGCAGGCGGGGACGACGCTCCCGCTCAGGCTGGGGAAGGTGGCGGCGGTGGCCGCGCTCGTCCGCCCGCAGGAGCCGAAGCCGCCGTTCCCGTACCGCGCGGAGGAGGTGGCGTTCGACTCGGAGGAGGGGGTGAAGCTGGCGGGGACGCTCACGCTGCCGCAGGGCGCGGGGCCGTTCCCGGCGGTGGTGCTGGTGACGGGCTCGGGGCCGCAGGACCGCGACGAGAGCCTGCTGGGCCACAGGCCGTTCCTGGTGCTCGCCGACCACCTGACGCGGCGGGGGATCGCGGTGCTGCGCTACGACGACCGCGGGTTCGGGAAGTCGACCGGCAGCTTCGCGGCGGCCACCAGCGAGGACTTCGCGGAGGACGCGCTGGCCGGGGTGCGCTTCCTCCGCGCGCGGCGGGACATCGGCAGGGTGGGGATCGCCGGGCACAGCGAGGGCGGGCTGGTGGCGCCGCTGGCGGCGGTGCGCTCGGACGACGTGGCGTTCCTGGTGCTGCTGGCCGGGACGGGGCTCCCCGGCGACTCGATCCTGAAGCTGCAGGGGCGGCTGATCGCGCGGGCGAACGGCGTCTCGGCCGACCTGGTCGACGCCAGCGCGCGGGCGCAGGCGCGGATGTTCGCCGTCATCAAGGCGGGCGGCGACAGCGCGGCGATGGTGGCGCGGCTCTCCGAGATCGGCAGGGCCATGGTCGACAGCCTGAGCGAGGAGCAGCGGCGGGAGGCGCAGGTCGACCCCGCGTCGATGGAGCGCAACATCCGCCAGCTCGTCTCTCCCTGGTTCCGCTACTTCCTGGCCTACGACCCGCGGCCCACGCTGCGGCGGGTGAAGGTGCCGGTGCTGGCGGTCAACGGCGGGCTGGACCTGCAGGTGCCGCCGAAGGAGAACCTGGCGGCGATCGAGGCGGCGCTGCGCGAGGGCGGCAACCGCGACGTGCGGGTGGTCGAGCTCCCCGGCCTCAACCACCTCTTCCAGACCACGACCACCGGCGCGCCGAGCGAGTACGGCACCATCGAGGAGACGATGTCGCCGGCGGTGCTGAACGCGGTCTCCGGCTGGATCCTGGAGCGGTTCGGGCCGGGACGGTGAGGGAAGTGCGAAGTGCGAGGTGCGAAGTGCCGGCGGGGGGGCCCTCACCCGCCGCCTTAGAGCGGCAACCCTCTCCCAGGTTTGAGAGAGGGTGGACTTTACGTGGGTTCGGCGCGGAAGATGGTGGTCCGTAGGGGCGAGGCATGCCTCGCCCGGTGGATGCCAGCCCTTGCACGACAGGTGGGGTTACGAGACGAAGCCAGACTCCGCGCGGACTCGCATGCTCGCCCCTACGGACCCCGAGAGCTCGCACGACGAGACCGCGCGCGCAGCCCGGCCCGGAGCGCAGCGGAGGGACACGCCCGGATCACGCCGTTGCCGTTCCGGGAGGGGAGATCAGAAGCCGATCACCAGGGTGGCGCCGCCGATCCAGCCGTCGCCGGGGGCGTCGCCGGAGATGCGCCGGTAGCCGACGAACCCGACGCCGACCGCGTAGAGCGACATCCGCAGCTCGGCGCCCAGGTAGGTCTGGTCCGGCTCCACCCAGAGCGGGGAGCCCCAGGTGCGCAGCACGCTCGCCTGCCAGCGGCCGGCGCCCAGGTGCGGCCCATAGCTCGCCCACCCCGCGGAGGCCTGCACGCCGCCGACGCCGGCCTCGAGCGCCACCACGGGCCCCGACGACTCGCCGTACGGGCCGGGAGCGCGGGTCTGGAGCCACGACCAGCCCAGGTAGAGGGAGTGGTGCATCGGCCCCCGCTCGCGGAAGCCGAAGACCAGGGGGAAAGGCGGGCCTGGAGGGCGCAGCCAGAGCGAGTCTGCGCGCGTGGCCGGCGGCCGTGCGGGGTCGGGCGGTGCGTCCTGCGCGGGCGCGGCGGCCGGCAGGGCGGCAGCCAGCAGCAGCGCCAGGAGCGGGGCCCGGCGTGGGGTCATGGTCGCCTCCGGGTGCGCAGGGGAGGGTGCGCCGGGGCGGGAGGGTCCGCCCCGCCGGGGAAGGCAACGCGCGAGCGCCGGGGTTTGCGACGGCGGCGGCCGTCAGCGGATGAACCAGACGTTCTGGATGCGGCCGCCGCGCACTTCGTAGATGGCCACCACGCGCACGTCCTGGCCGTCGGCCCAGCCCACGGAGTGCTCGTGGTCGATCACGTAGGCGCCCTGCACCATGCGCTGGGTGACCTCGACGCGCAGCTCGGGGTTGTCGCGCCACTGGGTGCGGTAGCGCGCGCGCAGCGCCTCGGTGCCCGAGGCCACCACCTGGCTGGGGTGCAGGTAGATGCGCGCGGTGCGGGCGTAGAGGGCCAGGAACGCGGTGAGGTCGTGCCGGTTGTACGCCTCCACCTGCGCGTCCACCACGCGCGCGGCGGCGGTCTCCGTGGCGGTCTCGGGCGCCGGCCCGCCGCCCAGGCCGATGCTGTTGAGCACCTGGCAGGCGGGCAGCGCGAGAACCAGGGCGAACAGGATGCTGCGCTTCATCCGGGCTGCCTCCGTCGGGGTCCTGATGATGGGGGAACGGTGCGACGTTAACCGCCCGGGGCCCCGCCGCGCAACCGCGTCCCGGCGGCGACGGGTGCCTCCGTGCCGCCACGACGGGATCTGATTCCGTGGGCGTATCAGATCCCGCTCATCCTTCCATCAGCCGCCGCCCGGTCCGTTCCACCAGCCGCACGAGCGCCTCGACGCCCTCGCGGGTGGCGCGAGGGTTGATGATGCAGGCGCGCAGCACGTAGCGGCCGCTGGCCGCCGTGCTGGTGAGGAACGCCTCGCCGCCGAGCTGGACTTCGCGCAGCAGCCGGCGGTTGAGCGCGTCCGCCCGCTCGGGGTCGGCCGCCAGCTCCGGCGGGGCGTAGCGGAAGCAGACGATGCTCAGGCTGCACGAGGCGAGCTGCAGCTCGGGGCTCTCCTCGACCCGCGCGGCCAGGTGCTCCGCCAGGGCCACGTCGCGCGCGATGGCGCGCCGGTAGCCCTCCAGGCCGTGGTGCTTGAGCGCCATCCACACCTTGAGCGCCCGGAAGCCGCGCGTCTGCGCGAAGCCGTACTCGCTGAGCCACGGCCCGCCGCCCACGGCCGGGTCGGTCTGCAGGTAGGCGGGGACCAGGGAGAAGGTGCCGCGCATGGCGTCTGCGTCGCGCACCAGCACGGCGCCCGCCTCGACGGGGACGTACAGCCACTTGTGCGGGTCGAGCGCCACGCTGTCGGCCAGCGCCACGGGCTCCAGCGCGGCCCGCCAGCGCTCCGTGAGGATGGCGGGAAGCCCGTACGCGCCGTCCACGTGCAGCCAGACGCCGTGCGCGCGGCAGACGGCGGCGAGCTCGGCCAGCGGGTCCACGGCGCCCGTGCCGGCGCTCCCCGCGCTGGCCACCACCGCCATCGGCCGCAGCCCGTCCGCCAGGTCGCGGCGGAGCGCGCGGTCCAGCTCGTCGGGCCGCATCCGCCGCTCCCCGTCCGCGGCGACGATGCGCAGGCGCTCGCTGCCGATCCCCAGCAGCTCCACGGACTTGCGGATGGCCGCGTGCCCCTCGGGCGAGGTGTAGACGGCGAGCGGCCGCGGCAGCCCGGCGACGCCCGCCGCGCGCACGTCCACGCCGTCCCGGCGCGCGGCGGCGGTGCGCGCGACCGCCAGCGCCGTGAGCGTGGCCATGGAGCCGCCGCTCACCAGCAGCCCCATGCTCTCCGGCGGGAAGGCGGCCAGCGCCTTCAGCCACTCCAGCACCTGCCGCTCGACGAACACTGCCGCGTGGTTTCCGCCCGCGACGCTGGGGTTCATCGCCGCCGCCAGCGCCTCGGCGAAGACGCCGAGCACCGCGGGCGGCGAGTTCACCCAGCCGTGGAAGCGCGGGTGCCCGTTGCCGAACGGGTACGGCTCGACCGTTTCCGCGAACTCGGCGAGGATCGACGCCGGGTCCGCTCCCTCGATCGGAGCGGACTGCGGGGCGGTCATCGCTTCCGCCAACTCCGCGGGGAAGGGGCGGAAGACGGGGCGCCCGGGGAGCGACGACAGATGCGCGGCGATCAACTCCACCACCTGGTGGCCGACGCGGCGGACCTCGTCGGCGGGCCACTCCCAGCGCGCGCGCTCCTCGGGGGAGAAGTCGAGGGCGGCCGCGGGGGCGTCGTCGCCGGGAGTGGCCATCGTGGTCGGGCGTGCGGGTGGACGCGGGCCGCTCATGCTCTTCGCGATTCGGATCAGGTAATTCGCAGGGGCGAGGCATGCCTCGACCGGCGGATCTCGGCGCGTGTGCGGAAGCCCGCCTCCTGCGCCGACGCCGCCCATGCCCGGACTCGCATGCTCGCCCCTACGAGCGCATCGCGTCGAGAAGCCAGCTCCGCTCGCAGGGTCAGATCCGCGAAGAGCTTCAGGGGGGGACGCCGGCCCGGCGCAGCTCGGCCTCGCGCAGCCGGAAGTCCCGCGCGGCGCGGAGGAACATCGGGGCGGGGAAGAGCCGCGCGAGCGCCGGGTTGCGCTCCGCCCAGCGGTCGAAGGAGCGGAAGTCGACCCGCTCGTCCCAGTGGACGGGGAAGGTCTCGGCCATCGACCAGTACTCGTCCAGGTTCAGCCAGCGGCGCTGGGGCTCCTTCTCGTACCCGGCCAGCCAGCTCCACGCGGGGTCGACGGGATACGGCTCCCGCGAGATCCGCGGCGCGTCGAAGGTGGGCACGCCGCCGATCCACCCCGGGCGCGGGCGGAGCACGGCGGTCAGCACGGCGCGCCCGCCGGGCCGCATCCACAGCGCCCCCCGCCGCCACGCCGCCGAGCCGCAGTTCGCGCCCAGCTCCCAGGGCACCAGGATCGCCTCGCTCCCGCCGCCCCGGAGGCGCTCCCCGAATCCCCGGCCGAGGCTCCACGTCGCCCGCAGCACGCGCACGCGCTGCCCGTAGACGCGCTGCCACGCGCCGCTCTTCCGGGCGAAGTCGCGCGGGTGGAGCCAGTCGCGCAGGCGCACGCCCTCCAGCCGCCCCGCGCGCCCCACGTAGACCGACTCCGCCATGGGCACCACCATCAGCAGCGTCTGGCTCGGCGTGCGCACCACCGTCGGGCCGATGATGCTGCACGCGGACAGCGGGCGCGCGGCGGCCGCCGCCGCCGCGGCGAGGGCGGCGAGGAGGACGAGGAGGGGGAGCGGGCGGGGGCGGGACATCGGCGTCACCCTCGACGGCCGTCGTTCGAGGACTCCGACGCCAGGCGGACGGCGGCGGCGACCAGGGCGGCGTTGCCGGGGGCGGGGGTGCCGTCGGGGAGAAGGAGCGCGTCCTCCAGCCCGATCCGCGTGTCCCAGCCCAGCTCCAGCGCGGTACGGAGCACCGGCCAGGCGGTGGCGTTCACGCCGTGCAGCAGGCGGGGCGCGCGGATGCCGGCCGAGTCGAGCGCGGTGGCGATGCGTCCGACGTTCCGCAGCGCGGCGTCGGACTCCCCGTCCATCGGCTCCAGCATCACGCGCAGGCAGCGCTCCGCCAGCCCGCTCTCGGCCAGCAGCTCCGCGTCTTCCGCCGTCCACACCCCCGCCTCGACGCCGATCCCGCGGGCCAGGAGCAGCTCCATCAGCGCCACGGCGCCCGCCTCGCGCACGTTCACCGAGGCGTAGTCGGGGAGCGCCTCCCAGGCGCCGACCAGCCGCAGCCGCTCCTCCGGGTCCGTCACGATCCACGCCCCGGTGCTCACGCCCACCGGCAGCCCCGGCGCGCGCTCGCGGATGGCGGCGAGGGTGCGGGCCACGTCTTCGGCGGCCAGGCTCTCGCGCCCGTCGGCGCCGCGCACGTGCAGGTGCACCGCCCCCGCGCCCGCCCCGGCGCACGCCGCCGCGTCGCCCGCGAGCTGCTGGGGGGTGACGGGGAGCGCGGGGTGCTCGCGCGGGGAGCGGCCCCCGTTCAGCGCGGCCTGGATCAGCATCGTCGTCACGTCGTCCCGGGAGGTCGGTCGCGCGGCTCGATCACGCAGCGCATGACCGGGCGCGAGTCGGAGCGGCGGGCCGCCTCCACGAAGCCGGCCCGCCGGAAGGCGGAGGCGAACCCCGTCCAGGCAAAGGCGCCGGGGACGCCGTCCCTGCGCGGCTCCACGGGGTAGCCCTCGACCACGCGGCCGCCCCGCGCGCGCACGTGCTCGACCGCGGCCCGCAGCAGGCGCGCCGTCACCCCGCGCCGGCGCCAGCCGCGGGCGACGAAGAAGCACGTCACCGACCACACCGGCTCGTCGTCCACCCGCCGCAGGTTGCGCGAGCGCTCCAGCGCCGGGTACGCCTCGCGCGGCTCCACCGCGCACCAGCCCACCGGCCGCCCGTCCGCGTACGCCAGGATGCCGGGGACGCGCCCCGAGTCGACCAGCGCCCGCAGCGCCCGCCGGTTCCCCTCGCCCTTCTGCTCCGTGTACTGCGAGCGGGGGAGCCGCCACCACATGCACCAGCACCCGCCGCACGCCCCGCGCGCCCCGAAGAGCTCCTCCAGGTCCGCCCAGCGCTCCGGCGTCAGCGGATGGAAGGCGAGGTCGAGCGTCGTCTCGGCAGTGGACATCGTTTCGGGATGGTGACTCGATAGCGTTCGTGGTCGTGGGGGCGAGCCTGCGAGTCCGGGCACACCCGGCTTCGGCGCAAATGGCTGCCTGCCGCGCATGGGCCGGCATCCGCCGGTCGAGGCAGGCCTCGCCCCTACGGGATCACCGATCGGATCCCAAGGCCGCCCCGCGCGCTTCACGTATACCGCCGCCGCGGGCCGCCAACAAGGCTCGGGCGGACCCCGGGCGCGTCTAGCACTCCCCTTGCGGGAGAGGAGGGCGCCGCGGCCCCGGGAGGCGCCCGGGCCGCAACCTGTTTCGGGAGATCGCGATGCGCTGGGGAGGCCTTCGCAGGAGCACGAACGTCTCGGATCGGCGGGGGATGGGGGGCATGGCGGTGGGCGGCGGGGTCGGCGCCGTGCTGCTGGCGCTGGTGGCCATGCTCCTGGGCGTCGATCCGGGCACGGTGGCGCCGGGCGGCGGGGGAGGGCAGCAGCCCGCTCCGCAGGGCGCGCCCGCCAACGACCAGGGAGCCCAGTTCGTCGCGGCGATCCTGGGCAGCACCGAAGACGTCTGGGGCGCCGTCTTCCCGCAGCAGGTCGGCCGCCCGTACCAGCCGGCCCAGCTGGAGCTCTTCTCGGGCTCCACGCAGTCGGGGTGCGGCTTCGCGCAGGCCCAGGTGGGGCCGTTCTACTGCCCGCGCAACGCCAGCGTCTACATCGACCTGAGCTTCTACCGCGACCTGCAGCAGCAGCTCGGCGCGCCCGGCGACTTCGCGCAGGCGTACGTGATCGCGCACGAGGTGGGGCACCACGTGCAGAACCTGCTGGGGCTCTCGGACCGGGTGCACGCCGCGCAGCAGTCGGCCCGCAGCGAGGAGGAAGCCAACCAGCTCTCGGTGATGCTGGAGCTGCAGGCCGACTGCTTCGCGGGCGTGTGGGGCTACCACGTCAACCGCCAGCGCACGCAGCAGGGCGAGGCGATCCTGGAGCCCGGCGACGTGGAGGAGGCGCTCACCGCCGCCAGCGCCATCGGCGACGACCGGCTGCAGAGCCGCTCGCAGGGCTACGTGGTCCCCGAGAGCTTCACGCACGGCAGCTCCGAGCAGCGCGTGCGCTGGTTCCAGCGCGGCTTCCAGACCGGCTCGATGGACCAGTGCGACACCTTCAACGCCCCGTCGCTGTGAGCGCGGCCTGACCTCGCAGGGGGCGCCCCCGGACCCGAGCCCGGGGGCGCCCCACTTTCGCACTCACGCACTCACGCACTCACGCGCTCACGCACTCTCCGCCCGTGACCCGCTCCGACCGCCTCGACCGGCTTCCCTTCACCCCGCTGCACCGCCGCCTGCTCGGCGTGGCGGGCGTCGGCTGGGCGCTGGACGCGATGGACGTGGGGCTCATCTCCTTCGTGATGGCCGCGCTGGCGAAGCAGTGGGACCTCTCGCCCGGGACGCTGGCGTGGATCGGCGCGGTGGGCTTCGTGGGGATGGCGATCGGCGCGAGCGTCGGCGGGAGCCTGGCGGACCGCATCGGGCGGCGGGCGGTGTTCGCGGCCACGCTCTTCCTGTACGGGCTGGCGACGGGGGCGGCGGCGCTCTCGTGGAGCGTGGCCTCGCTCCTGGTCTTCCGCCTCCTGATCGGGCTGGGGCTGGGCGCCGAGCTGCCCGTGGCCTCCACGCTGGTGAGCGAGTTCGCCCCGGCGCGCATCCGCGGGCGGGTGGTGGTGCTGCTGGAGGCGTTCTGGGCGGTGGGGTGGATCCTGGCGGCGCTGGTCGGCTACTTCGTGATCCCCCTCTCCGACGCCGGCTGGCGCTGGGCGTTCGTGCTGGGCGCCGTCCCCGCCGCGTGGAGCGCCGTGGTGCGCCGCACCGTCCCCGAGTCGGTGCGCTACCTGGAGCGCCAGGGGCGCGGCGCCGAGGCCGAGGCGGTGGTGCGCCGCTTCGAGGCCCAGGCGGGGATCGCGCCCCCCGCCGCGGCGGACGCGGCCGCGGATGCCGGCGCGGGCTCGGCCGGCGAGGCGAGGGCGGGGCTGGCGGGGCTCTGGAGAAGGGCGATGCGGCGGCGGACGGCGGGGCTGTGGCTGGCGTGGTTCGGGATCAACTTCGCCTACTACGGCGCCTTCATCTGGCTTCCCACGCTGCTGGTGGAGCGCGGCTTCACCCTGGTGCGCTCGTTCGAGTTCACCCTGTGGATGACGCTGGCGCAGCTCCCGGGCTACGCCGTTTCCGCCTGGCTGATCGAGCGCTGGGGGCGGCGGCCGACGCTCGCGACCTTCCTCGCGGGCTCCGCGCTCGCGGCCGTGCTCTTCGCGCTGGCGGCCTCGCCGGGGGCGATCCTGGGGGCGGGGATGCTGCTCTCCTTCTTCAACCTGGGCGCGTGGGGGGCGCTCTACGCGGCCACGCCGGAGGTGTATCCGACGACGCTCCGGGCCACGGGCGCGGGGTGGGCGGCCGGCTTCGGGCGCATCGCCTCGATCCTGGCGCCGCTGGCCGTGCCGCCGCTCCTGGCGCGGGGCGGCATCCCCGCCGTCTTTGGCACCCTGGCCGCGTTCTTCGGCGTGGCGATCGCCGGCGCGCTCCTCCTCCCCGAGCTGCGCGGCCGCCACCTGTCCGAGACGCTGGCCGAAGAGGAGACCCGGCTCGCCGGCGCCGCCAGCCCGGCGTAACCGGCGGACCGCGAGGTCCAGCGCCCGCCGCCTGGCGGAGGCGCAGGCGGCAACCCTCCGCCGTGCGGAGCCCTCCTCAGCGTCAGGCCGCCGGCTGCAGGCCGTATCCGCCGACGGGCGTGGTGACCACGTGCTGGTCGAAGCCGGCGATCAGCGGCCGGCCCTTCCCGATCGCCTCCCGCACGGCCGGGAGGGACAGCGACGCCTGGTGGGCGGCCTGGCTTTCCCAGACTTCGGTGATCCAGACCACGTCCGCGTCGGAGGGGTCGGTCGCGACCACGTAGCTCAGGCAGCCGGGCATCTCCCCGGTGCCCTCGAGCAGGATCGCCACCAGGGCGTCCCGCCGGCCCGGCACCGCCTTCATCCTGCCGATCAGTCCGTACATCGGTCGTCCTCCCCGCGGAGCGGCCCGGAAGGGTACCCCGATCGTGGCCACGGCGGCCGCGCCCGCCGTGAAGACGAACTCGCGTCGCGTCAGGTTCATCGCCGCAAGCTATTCGTGCGTGCAAGGCCCTGCGATCAGGGTCCGGAGAAGGTGCCGCCGGAACGAGCGGTCCGGCGCGCGACCCACCGGAGGACTGGTGCCGGTCAGCAGCTCACGTGCAGGAGCACCCGTGCCGCTCGCTCGAACACCTCCGGCGAGACGGCGACATCCGAGGCCAGGATTACGTTCGGATACCGTGCACGGAGTTTTGCCACGTAGACTCCGCCACCGGGATAGGGAAGGTGGCCCAGAGGGCTCCCGTCGGCTGCCAGAAAGGTGACGCCGTACCGCAGCCGGGCGTCGCGATGCGGGTTCGACAGCGTGAGCATCGTGACGACCCTTCCTCCGCGTTTCAGCGTGACGTGGGATCCTCCACTCATGGAGCAGTTTTCGCCTTTCCAATCCCAACGGGGGATGAACAACCTGTCGTTCTTGACCCCCGGCGCCATCTCGACGGCAACCGGTTCCACCCATTCCCAGGCCGTGGTCGCGCAGCCGGCCGACGCGAGCACCAGCACCGCCAGGACGAAGCGCATCATGGGCTCACCCCCGCTCACAGGATCTCCGTCGCCTCGTTCGGTGACCTCGTTCTTCTGCCTCCCGCCCAATCGCGTCGTCGAGCTGGGCGCGCGGGTCGAGCTCTGAGCCGCCGGCCGGGAGCGGCTGGCAGGAGAACGGTGCCGGTCAGCAGCTCGCGTGCAGGAGCACCCGGGCGACCTGCTCAAACACCTCCGGCGGGAGGTTGCCGGTCCAGGCCCGCATCACGTTCGGGTACCGTGCCTCGAGGTCCGCCACGTAGAGCCCGCCGCCGGGGTAGGGAAGGTGGCCCAGGGGGCTTCCGTCAGCCGCGAGGAAGGTGATGCCGTACCGCAGCCGGCTGTCACGATGCGGGTTCGACAGCGCGAGCATGGTGACGACCCTTCCGCCGTGTTTCAGCGTGACGTGAGATCCGCCACGTATGGAGCAGTTCCCGACCTGCCAATCACGGTTGAAGTGGAACACCCGGTCACCGTGGGCTCCCATCCGGATGCCGTCGGTGACCGGCTCCGCCCACGTCGGCCTCGCGGACGCCGCCGCGCAGCCGGCCGACGCGAGCACCAGTCCCGCCAGGACGAAGCGCATCATGGGCTCACCCTCGCTCACAGGATCTCCGTCGCCTCGATCGGCCGGCCCTCGGCGAAGCGCTCGGGGCGCAGCGCGTGCACGTCGAGCGTGGTGGCGCGGCCGTCGAGGATGATCTCGGCCAGGAGGTGGCCGAGGGCGGGGGAGTGCATCACCCCGTGGCCGGAGGAGCCGTTGGCGAGGAACAGGTTCTCCACACCGGGCGCGCGGCCCAGCAGCGCGTGCCGGTCGGGCGACATCTCGTAGAGCCCCGCCCAGCACTCCTCCGGGTCGATGCCCGCCTCGCGCAGGCAGGGGACGTCGCGGTGCGCGTGGCGCAGGACCGTGGGGAGCCAGCCCGGGTCGAACGTGGTGTCGAACGGGTCGGCCGTGGGCGGGCCGTCGCCCCACAGCAGGAGCACGCGGCCGTCGCGCACGCGCAGCTGGAGCCCCGAGTCGACGAAGACGGTGAGCGGCATCTCCTCCGGCAGGATAGCGAACGGCCGCGTGAGCGCCACCTGCCGCCGCAGCGGGCGCACGGGGACGTCCACCCCCGCCATCCGCGCCACCTCGCCCGCCCAGGCGCCCGCCGCGTCCACCACCGCGCCCGCCGCCACCTCTCCGCGCTGCGTGCGCACCGCGGCGACCCGCCCGTCCCCGTCCCTGCGCATCCCCACGACCGCCGCGCCGTGCTCGAAGCGCGCGCCCAGCCGCCGCGCGCCCGCCGCGTAGCCGCGCAGGATCTGCAGCGGCCGGATGAAGCCGTCCGTGGGGCAGAAGACGCCCCCCAGCAGCCCGTCGTCCCTGACCGCGGGGTTGATCTCGCGCGCCTCGGCCGCGTCCACGCAGCGCACCTCGTGCAGCCCGGCGCGCCGCTGCGTCGCCTGGAGCGCGCGGAGGAGCTCCAGCGTCTCCGGCCGGTCGGCGAGGAAGAGGTAGCCGTGCGGGCGGTAGCCCGGGTCCGCGCCCACCTCGTCGCCGAAGCGCAGCAGCTTCTCGCGGGCCAGGAGCGAGAGGCGGACGTTGACCTCCGAGCCGAACTGCGCGCGGAAGCCGCCGGTGGCCCGCCCCGTGCTACCGAGCCCCGGCTTCGCGGCGCGCTCCAGCACCAGCACGTCGGAGCACCCGCGCGCGGCCAGGTGCCAGGCCACGCTCGCGCCCACCACCCCGCCGCCGATCACCACCACGTCCGCGGTTTTCAAGTGCGAAGTGCGAAGTGCGAGTGATTTAGTGCTTAGTCCTTAGTGCTTTAGTGGGATGCGAGGGTGCGAGAGCCCACTAACGCACTAACGCACTAAGCACTAACGCACTGCGGTTCGGGCGTGTCCCTCCGCTGCGCTCCGGGCCGGGCTGCGCGCGCGGTAGGGCAACAAACCACGTTGCCCAACCGCGCCGGGCCACGTTCGCGCCAAACCCCCGGCGCGCCCGTGTCCCGGCCCTCCGGGCGCGCATCCCTCACGCGAGGGTTCGCGTGGAGGAAGCCTCGCGAGGTTGGCGAGGCTTTCCGCCGTTGTTGCCGCGGCGTCGCGGCTTCAGCCGGCCTCGGCCGAGCCGCCCTCCGCCGGGAGCTCGTCGTCCGCCTGGATCAGCTCCAGCCGGTTGCCGAAGGGGTCGAAGGCGTAGAGGCGGCGCACGCCCGGCAGCGAGTCGTCGGGGACCACGGTGGCGCCCGCGGCGGCCAGGGCGGCGCGGCACGCCTCCAGGTCGGCCACGCGGAACGCCGGGTGCGCCTTCGCCGCGGGGCGGAAGCCGGCCTCCACGCCCAGGTGCACGCCCACGCCCGCCGCCTCGAACCAGCACCCGCCGCGCGCGCCGAGCGGCGCGGGCTTCGGCACCTCGCGCATCCCCAGCACCCCGCCGTAGAACGCGCGCGCCGCCGCCTCGCCCCCCGCCGGCATGGCGACCTGCACGTGGTCGAGCCCCACGATCCGCACGCCCCCGCCCATCGGCGCCTCGCCCGTCACGTCCGCACGGCGACGGCGCGCGCGGCGCTCGCCAGGGCGCAGGCGTCGCGCAGCGCCGCGGCGCTCGCCCCCACCTGGAACCAGTGCGAGGCCCAGGCGCCGGCCGGCGTCCCCGCGCCGTGCGAGGTGTCCAGGTGCGCGCCCGTGGCGCTGAACGCCTCGCTGCGCACCTGCCGCGCGCGCCGCCGGGCGCAGTCCACCTCCCACAGCACCAGCAGCGCGTGCAGCGGCGCCCGCTCTCCGGCCGCCGCCAGCGCGGCGGTCCCCTGGTACACGCTCTTGGTCCACACGGTGTGCCGGCCGTCGCCGGACGCGCGCAGGGTGGACGACGCCAGGAGCATCACCACGCCCTGCGCCGAGTCCACGGCGGCCCAGCTGCCGGCGGAGACGTCGGGCGGGTCGGCCGGCGGCGTCCGGTCGCCGGAGCCCGTGGAGGCGCAGGCGGCGAGCAGGAGGGCGGGGGCCGCGGTCGAGAGCTTCCATGCCGGCGGGCGCATCATCGCTTCCTCCTCGGCTGGAGGGGTGACCCGCCTGGGCGGGGGAGGGAGGTGGGGGCAGGCGGCCGCGCGGGGGGCGGACCCGCTCAGTCGGGGGCGTCCAGCGAGGCGCGCAGCCCCGCGGCCAGCGCCGCGTCGCCGCCCACGATCGACTCCCAGGAGAGGTCGATCCCCTTGCGCTTCCCCTTCTTCACCAGCTTGAGGCCCGCGGGGTCGATCGTCAACGTGTACGTCGTCCCCGCGACCTCCACGTCGCGCTTGAGCGGCTTGTCGAGCCTGGTCGCCATCGTCTCTCGGGTCCGGGAGAAAGAGGAGCCGCCGCCCGCGCGCGGGGCGCGGGCGGCGGGCGCCGCGGAAGCGTCGGTCAGGCCGCGGGCCGCGCCGGGCCCGGGAAGAGCGCGCGGACGGAGTCGCGCGTCAGCGTCACCAGCGTGAACACGCCCAGCACCGTGCCGAGCGGCACGTTCAGGCACATCAGCGCCGCCACCACCATGCAGAAGGTGTGGCGCTCGCGCCGCTTGAGGTACTGCCCGGCCTTGAAGGTGGCGAACGCCATCGCCCAGCCGCCCAGCACGAACGCGCCGCCCATCACCAGGAACATCCACCCCATGAACCCCGCCGCGGGGTCGCCGTCGGCGAAGACGTCCGGCGAGAGCAGCATCCCCACCCCGAACGCCACGTGGATCAGCGGGAAGCAGGCGAAGAGCGCCGTGATCCCCGCCAGCACGTAGTGGAAGATGGAGAGCAGCCGCAGGTGCTCCAGGTCGCGGCTCACCAGGTCGGGCCGGGGGGCGAACGGCTGCCGCGCGCCGTACGGCCCCTGCAGCGGCTGTCCCCACGGCGTCCCCAGCGGCGGAGCGTGCGGCGCCTCCGGCGACCCCCACCCGCGCGGCGCCTCCGGCTGCGTGCCGCGCGGCGTCTCCCTGAACGAAGGATCTTCCTGCATGCGTCCCCGCCTCACCCTGCGGTGGTTCGAGATCGGGTCGAGGCCGGGGGCGGCCCCGCCGTCCGGCCCGCCTTTACGTGACAGGCACTTACGCGGTTTCGCACCTCGCACCTCGCACTCGTCGTCAGAAGCTCTCGTCCGCCGACGGCCCGTACAGCCCCGGCACCGGCACGTCGAGCTGCCGCAGGTACACGGTGAGCTGGGCGCGGTGGTGGATGATGTGGCTGATCCCCAGGGTGCGGATGGCGGCCGCGCGAGACAGGCTCGTGATCACGTGCTCGCCCTGGCGCAGCTCCCAGGTGCGCAGCAGCGCTTCGTCGCCCGCGGCGTCGAGCGCGGCCTGCATGGCGGCCGCGTTCTCGTCAAACCGCCGCAGCAGCTCGTCCCGGGTTTTGGGCGCGGCGGCGTAGTCCGGCGGCGGGACGGTGGCCACGTCGAAGAAGTCGCTCGCCAGCACCGTCGCCTGCCAGCGCGGCAGGTTGGCCACGTGCGCCGCCAGGTGACCCAGGCTCATCGACTTCTGGTGCGGCTTCCAGTCCCAGTGCTCGTCGGGGACGCGCTCGAGCACGCGGCGGGTCTGCTTCATCTCGCGCTCCAGGTCGCCGAGGGCCAGCTGCCGGACCGGGGGCGGGGCGGTGGTGGTGTCCATGCGGCTCGCCGGGTCGAAAGGTGGATGCGGGCGCTGCCCGGCCTTCAAGGTCGGCCGCCCGGCGCCGCTCCGCAACCCGGTCACGGCTCGAAGAACGCCCACGCGCCGTAGCCGACCACGCGGTCCGCCGGGCCCGCCGTGTCGCCGGAGCTGCGCAGGTCCAGCGTCTCCACGCGCATCCCCCGCCCGCGCGCGGCGAGGAGGAGGCCGCAGAGGGGGATGCGTCCGCACGCGCGCTCCGGCCCGACCGCCTGGGCCTCGAGCGCCTCCACCGCGCGGCAGGTGTCCGCGTCCACGCGCCGCGCCGTGGCGTAGTCCAGGAAGTGGCTCAGGTCGCTGCTGACGCTGACGAAGGTCTCCGCGCCGCCCCAGAGCGCGTCCAGCACCCGCCGCACCTCCTCCGGCGCCGCGTCGCCCACCACCAGCGGGACGACGGCGAAGTCGCCCAGGACGGCCTGGAGGAAGGGGAGGTGCGTCTCCAGCGAGTGCTCCGGCGCGTGCGCCGCGTCGAAGAGCCGCACGCCCGCCACGCCGAGCGCCTCGCGCACGCCCTCCGCGTCCACCCGCACGCGCCCGAGCGGCGTGTCGAAGGCCGCCGCCCCGCTCGCCGCCACGCCGCGGAAGGGGACGTGGTGCGCCGGCCCCAGCAGCACCACGCGCCGGACGACCTCGCGCGCCGCCGCCGCCCGCGCGAACGCCGAGGCCGCCACCGGCCCGGAGTACGGGTAGCCCGCGTGCGGCGCCACCACCGCCTTCGGCGCGGGACCGACCGCAGGCGCCTCGGCCAGGAGCGCGGCGACCGTCCGCCGCAGCGCCGCCGGCTCGGCGGGATAGAAGGTGCCGGCCACCGCCGGCGGGCGCACGAAGCTCATCCGTCCACCCTCCTCGCTGCCGCGCCGAAGTCCCTCCCCTGGAGTTCGCTGGAGTTCGGGGGAGGGACAGGCGCGTCAGGCGCCAGGGAGAGGGTCCCGCCGCCGCGCCGATTCTACCGCAGCTCCTTCAGCTGGCCGTCGTGGTCCCGCCCCTTCACGAAGCCGAAGTGCGCGAACCGCAGCTCCCGCGTCCAGGTGCCCACGTTGAAGTAGCGCTGCACGCTGATCCCCTGGTCCTGGAAGAGCGGCTGCATCCGCGGCTGGTGGGTGTGGCCCAGGAACGTCCGGACGTGCGCGCCGCGGTCGAGCTTCGGGAACGGCGCCGCCGCGTCGCGGGTGAAGCGGCGGATCAGCCCCTCCGTGTAGCCGTCCCAGCGGGCGGCCGGGTGCACGTCCTCGCCCGGCCAGCCGCGCCGGGCCCGGGGCGCGGGCCCGAAGCCGGCCCCGGGCGTCAGCTCCGCGAGCGCGGGGACGCCCTGCTTCGCCAGCTCCTCGCCCGCCTTCTGCACCAGGAAGTCGTCCACGGTCGCCGGCTTCCCCTCGCTCTCCCAGCAGCCGTGGATGACGTCGATCTCGAAGTTGCGCACCATCTCCGGCACCAGCCCCTCGTCGCAGGCGCGGAAGTAGTCGATGAAGCACTGCATGGTGAAGCGCGTCCTCCCCTCCAGCCGCCTGCGGACGAGCCCCACCAGGAAGCCCAGCTTGTCGACCACGGTGGGCTGCACCACGTCGAACTTCTCCTGGTAGCGGTTCCACGCGAAGCGGAGCGGGTAGTAGCCCGGCGCCTCGCGCGTCCAGTCCTCCGGGTCCGCGAACGACGACTCGGCGCCGGCGAACTGGTTGCCGTGCTCCACGTAGGCCTTCAGCTCCCGGTCTTCGTGGAAGAAGCCGAAGTCCAGCCGCCCGGGCTCCGCCAGCCCGCCGCCCGCGCCGTCCTCCAGCAGCTCGCGCAGGTGGTCCTGCAGCGCGGGGTTCACCATCGCGTGGTCGTGGTTGCCGAAGAGGTACACCACGCGAGCGCGGCCCTCCCCCAGCACCTCGCGCAGGCCGGCCGTGAAGCCGCGGTGCTTCTCCAGCGCCTGCTCCAGCTGCCACCCGCAGAAGTCGGTCGCCCTGCGCCGCGCCTCGGCCGTCGCGGCGGGGAACACCAGGTTCCCGCGGATCGCGGCCACCGGGTCGGCGCCCGCCAGCTCCTCGTCGGCCGCGATCTCCCAGAAGTCGATCACGTCGCCGTTCAGCACCAGCGTCACGCGGGAGTCGCGCGCCTCGCCCGCCACGCCCCGGCAGAAGTCCAGGAACTCCTCGTCGCGGAAGGCGCCGGTCTCCTGGCGGAAGTCGTCCTGGTTGGTGCCGCGCCCCAGGTGCAGGTCGCTGACGACGATGAGCGTGTCGGCCATTGGATCGGTTTCCAGGGGTGAGGACCGGGAGGACCCGGTGGAGGAAGCGGAGGCGGAGGATCGGCCGTCGTGGCGCGGCGGGCGGGACCGCGGACGCGCCGATGCATGATGCGTCCGGGCGCGGGAGGGAGCAACGATCTCGATTCGGCCTCGCCGGACGCCGCTCACGCCGGGGAGTCCGCGCGCCGCCATCCGCGCGGGACGACCGCCAGCACCAGCATCCACGCGGCGACGATCAGCAGCCCGCCCGTCTCCCGCGCCTCCTCGACCGCGGTGTTCGCCATCTCCCACTCCGCGAAGAGGTCGCCCGGGCGCACGCGGCCCCACACGCCCGGCGCCAGCGCGGCCGCCCACGCGAGCGCGGCCAGGCCCACGGCGGCGGGCAGCCAGCGCGGCAGGCGCCCGGCCGCGGCCAGCCCGCACGCCGCGGCGGCCGCCAGGTAGAGCGCCATCCAGCGCAGCGGGTCGGGGTCGTTGTACTGCACGGCCGCCGCGAAGACGAAGAGCGCGGCCATCGGCAGGTTGATGAGACGGAAGGCGCGCATCGCCCGGGAGCGCTGGGAGAGGAATCGCCGCGGGTGGAGAACGACAAGATACGGCGGGCGCGCTCGTGTGGCAGGAGCACCGCGGGAACAGAAAGCGGGCGGAAGCGACAGCGCCGTGCTATATTGGAGGACACCGGAAAGATTCCTCATTGCCCGGGAGGTACCATGGGCGGCAACAAGCTGGTGTACAAGGAAGCGTTCGAGCGCGCTCGCGACGGCAAGTCCCGCAGCCTCTGGGAGCGCCTCCTCTTCCCTTTCCAGGACGAGTACACCCGGCAGTCGCGTGAGCAGGGAGAGCGCGACGGCGCCGCCGCCCGCGCGGAAGCCGCTCGCGGCGGACAGGACGCTCCCGGGCCGAGCACGGCGAACTGAGGTGAAGCCCGGCCTCGCGGCCGGGCTTCGCCGTCCTCGGAGCGGGCGCGGGAGCGCGTGGCGGACGGGGGTTCGGCCGTCGAGCTCCCGGCCGGGCCCCGTGTCGGCAGACCCGCCGCCCGGCGGCCCCGACGAAGTTCCGCGAGCTCCGGGCACGACCGGGGAAGCGGCAGAGCGAAGGAAGGTGCCCCACGGCCGCAAGCCGGCGGGGTTTTGCATTCACGGGGCTGATCCGGCACGGCTCCCGGGAGCCGGGGCGGACCACCCGCGAGAGACGGAGGGAGCATGGCCAGAAAGCCGAACTACGGCTTCGAGAAGCGGCAGAAGGAGATGCAGCGCAAGGCCAAGCAGGAGGAGAAGGCCGAGCGGAAGAGGCTGCGCAAAGAGGGGGCGCACGCGGGCGAGGGCGACGTGGACTCCGCGCCCGAGGCGTCGGACGAGACCCCGGACCTGGACGACGACGGCGCCTGAGGACGGCTCCGCGCCGGGGGCGGCCTGCCGCCGCGTGCGTACGACTAGGGAGGACACGGAGGACTTCGCGGTGCGAGTCCTCCGTGTCCTCCGTGCTTTCGTGAGACGAGCGTCGCCCGTCACGAGCGCACGGTCGCGCGCCGCTCGCCCTCGTCGCGCATCCCCAGGAACTCGCCCACCGCCGCGAGCGACTCGATGTGGTCGCAGAAGATCTTGAAGGTGGCCAGGAGCGGCACGGCGATGAAGGCGCCGGGGATCCCCCAGATCCAGAACCAGAAGGCCAGCCCCACCAGCAGCGCCACCGGGTTCAGCGACAGGCGGTGGCCCATGAGCATGGGGCTCACGAAGTTCCCCTGCACCAGGTTGATGGCCAGGAACGCGCCCGGCACCAGCAGCGCCCGGCCCACGCTGTCGAACACGGTGAGGGCGGCCACGGTGAGGATCACGGTCATGACGAGCGCCCCCAGGTAGGGGATGAACTCCAGCAGCACCACCAGCGCGCCCCAGAGCAGCGGGCTCGGCATCCCCAGCAGGTACATCGCCAGCGCCACCACCAGCCCCTCGCCCACGTTCACGGCCGCCACGGTCAGGAGGTAGGTGGAGATGGAGGCCTCCGTCTTCCGCGCGATCTCCACCGCCAGCTGCTTGTCGCGGAAGCTCGGGAGCACCTTGATCAGCTTCTGCAGGAACAGGTCGCCCACGGCCAGGAGGAAGTAGAGGAGGATCACCACCTCGAGCACCCCGGCCACGAGCCGCTGCGTGGTGCCGAACACGCGCGAGACCAGGCTCGGCTGCCGGACCACCACCTCGGGCGCCTCCTCGGGCCCGCCCACCGCGCCCTGCACCTGCTCGGCGGTGCGGCTGGCGCGCTCGATCGGGCGGAGCAGGCGGCGGAGCTTCCCCTGGGCCGTGGAAAGCGTCTCGGGCGCGTCGGCGGCCCAGTGCTGCACCGGCCCCGCGAGCTCGTACACGCCGAGCCCCAGCCCGCCCAGGAGCGCCAGGACCACCAGCCCGGCCCCGAGCGGCGGCCGGATGTGCAGCCGCGCCAGCGCCCGCACCACCGGGCTGAACAGGAAGCTGAGCAGGAGCGCCACCACGATCGGCAGGAGGAAGGGGCGCGCGAAGTAGAGCGTGTACAGCAGGGCGAGCACGGTGAGCGTGGTGAGGCCGAGCGAGCGGCCGCGCGGGCTCTCGATGGCCTCGCCGGTCCTGGCCAGGTCCGGCCGCGGCGCGCCGGGCTCCACGGGCTCCGCCTGCCGCGAAGGGTCGACGTGGGGCTCCAGGACCGATTCGTCGCGGGGGGAGTTCGCGTCCATGGCTGCGTGCTCGCGGGTGCCTGCCTCGTGCGGGACGACAGCCGGGCCTTTGCACGAGTTGCGCCCGGTGCGCGTGGACGGCCCGCGCCTTGCCTCTCCGCGCGCCGTCGCAGCGCCTTCTCCCCCACCGCAGGAGCAGATCCGGTGTCCGACGGCCTCGCGGCGGCAGACTCCCGCGTCAATCCCCGCCGCGCGTTCATCCGCCACACGGCCGGCGTGCCGATCGAGGTGCGCGCGGTCCCCGGGAGCCCCGCCCGCACGCAGCAGAGCGTGAACGTGAGCGTGGGCGGCCTCTCGTTCACCTCCGACTGCGACCTCGAGCCCGGGAGCACGGTCGGCATCCGGATCACCGAGGTGGAGCCTCCCTTCGAGGCGAACGCCCGCGTGGTGTGGTCCACTCCCGAGGGAGGCCGCTACTGCATCGGCGCCCAGTTCCTGGACTCCAGCGACGCGTTCCGCGCCCGGATGGTGGAGCAGGTGTGCTCGATCGAGCGCTACCGGAAGGAAGTGGAGGAGCGCGAGGGGCGGGTGCTCACCGCGCAGGAGGCGGCTGCGGAGTGGATCGGCAAGTACGCCGGCCGCTTCCCCACGACGTGAACGGGCGCGCGGTTATCCCCCCGCCGCAGGAATTCCTTACGGGATGGAGAACAGCCGGCGCTCCCGGTCGGCCGCGAAGAGGAGCGCGGCGCGGATGTCTTCCGCGGCGAGATCAGGGAAATCAGCGAGGATTTCCTCGTGCGACATCCCGGAGGCCAGGTATTCCAGGATGTCGTAGACGGTGATCCGGGTGCCCTTGATGACGGGCTTGCCGCTGCGGATCTCGGGATCGAGGTGGATTCGCTGCATGTAGTCCATGCCGGCCGATCCGGCGCACGGCAAGGCGTGCCGCACCTCGGCACCGACTTTCCGAGGGGACGCGCGAGCCCTCTACTCCCACCAGCCGAGCAGCGCGCCGGCGATGGCGCTGGTCATGAACAGGCCCAGCGCGAGCCACACCCACACGGCGGCCGAGACGCGGCTCTCCAGCGTCGACACCCGCGGCCGGCGCGGGTGGTGGCGCACCTGCACCGGGCGGCCAGCGGGATAGACCGTCGTGGTCCGCAGCGCGTCCCCGCGGTTCATGTTCAGCGCCCCGCCGAAGCGCACGCGCCCGCCGGTGTACGCACGCCCGCCCACCGTGTACTCGTAGCGCACGTCGTAGCGCGCCTGGTGCCGGTGGCCGGCGACCACCACCGAGCGGGTGACGCGCCCCGGCGCCGTGGGCCAGCGGCGGCTCGCGAGCGCCGCCCAGCACAGCCACAGCAGGTACGCCGTCGGCGCCCCGCAGACGAGCAGGCCCACGGTGCCGGGAACGACTCGTTCGAGCGTGCTCATGGTCGGCGCGGGAACCGGATCGGGTGGGATGGAAGGGAGTGCCCGGGGCGGCCGGGAAGCCCGGCGGCGGGCGGGTGAGCTGGGTCGGGAGCGTGATGGGAAACGCCTGGAAGATCTATCGCCGCGGGGACGGACACAAGCCCGCCGCGTCACGCCCAAAGCGGGTGCCGACCAAACGCCGAAGTCCCTCCCCCGGGCCGCCGGGGGAGGGACTTCGGAGCGCGGTGCCGGGACGGGCCCTCTACCGGTCGACGATCTCCACCAGCTCGAGCTGGAAGGTCAGGTCTTCGCCGGCCAGGGGGTGGTTGGCGTCCAGCGTCACCTCGTCGCCCGAGACCTCGGTGACGGTGACGACGAAGGTGTGGCCCTGCTGGCTCATCTGCAGCTGCTGGCCCACGGCGGGCTGGATGTCCGGGGGGAACTGCTCGCGGCGCACGGTGCCGACCATCTCCGGCCGCCGCTGACCGTACGCGTCGTCGGCGGGGATGGTGACCCGCTTCTCCTCGCCCGGCTGCATCCCGGTGACGGCCTCGTCGAAGCCCGGGATCACCTGGCCCGCGCCCACCGTGAACTCCAGCGGCTCCCGTCCCTGCGAGCTGTCGAACACGCTCCCGTCGCCCAGCGTGCCCGTGTAGTGGACGCGCACCGTGTCACCGGCCCTCGCTTCGGCCATGCTCTTCCCTCCCATCGTGCGTTGACGGCTCCCCCGCCGCGCGCGGAGGTGGCGGGGGCCGGGGGCTGCAAGAATGCCGCCGATCCCCCGGCCAGGGGGGTGGCCTGCGTGATCCGCCCAGCCTGTTTTCGATACTGTTGCGTTCCGGAAATCGGGCCGGTAGATTGGGGATTATGGAACGAGATCGTATCGTATCACGCGCCGCGGAAAGCCGCCGCCCCGGGCGGCCGAGGAGCGAGGAGGCGCACGGCGCCATCCTGGAGGCCGCCGTGGCGCTGATCCGCGAGGTGGGCTACGACGCGGTGGCGATGGACGCCATCGCCGCGCGGGCGGGGGTCGGCAAGGCCACCGTGTACCGCCGCTGGGCGTCGAAGGAGGCGCTGGTGGTGGAGGCCGTCGGGCGGATCGTGCGCGCGATCCCCGTTCCCGACTCCGGCACCGCCGAGGGCGACCTGCTGCTCCTGCTGCGCTCGGCGGTGCGGATGTACCAGGACCCGGCCAGCGCGATGCTCCTCTCGGGCCTGGTGGCGGCCATGGCGCGCAGTGCGCCGATCGCCGAGGCCGTCCGCACCGGCTTCGTCGCCACCTGGCGCGAGGCCGTCCGGCGCGTGCTGGAGCGGGGGCAGGCGCGCGGCGAGCTCCGCCGGGGGCTGGACCTGGAGCTCGCGATCGACCTGCTGGGCGGCGCGCTCTTCTACCGCTACCTGCTCACCGGCGGCCCCGTGGACGAGCGGCTCACGCGCGGAGTGGTCGACGCCGTCCTGCGCGGGCTCGCGCCGCCGGGCTGACCGTTCACACGCGGCGACGGGCCCGGCCGTGCGGGTGCACGCCGCCCGTGCCGCGAGCACATGGAGGCCGTGAGAGATGCTGGACCTCACCTCCGCCGAGGTGCGCCGCGACCCGTACGCCCTGTACGAGCGGCTGCGGAGCGCCGCGCCCGTCTTCCACGACCCGCGCTCCGACCGGTGGATGCTCCTGGACTACGAGAGCGTCCGGCGGGCGCTCACCGACCACGCCTCGTTCAGCTCCGTGGCGGCGCCGCCGGCGTCGAAGCCCGGCCAGTGGTTCATCTTTTCCGACCCGCCGCGCCACACCAGGCTGCGCGCCCTGGTCTCGCGGGCCTTCACCCCGCGCTCGGTCGCGGGCCTGGAGCCGCGCATCGGGGAGATCTCGCGCGGGCTCCTGGACCGGGTGGCCGGGCGCGGGGAGATGGACCTGGTCGCGGAGTTCTCGGCCCCGCTCCCGATGATGGTGATCGCGGAGCTGCTCGGCGCGCCCGCCACGGACTGGCGGCGGCTGCGGGGCTGGAGCGACGCCGTCCTGGCGCTGGTCCTCACGCTCTCGGGCGGGGCCGAGGCGGAGCGGGCGGTCGGCGCGTTCGCCGCGGCGCACGCCGAGATGGAGGCATACCTCGCGGAGCTGGCCGAGGAGCGGCGCGCGGCGCCCCGGGACGACCTGCTGACCCGCCTGGTCGAGGCCGAGGTGGACGGCGAGCGGCTGGCGGAGGGGGAGATCCTGGGCTTCTTCCAGCTCCTGCTCCTGGCCGGGCACGAGACCACCACCAACCTGATCTCCAACGCCGTCCTGTGCCTGGGCGAGCACCCGGACCAGCTCGAGCGCCTGCGGGCCGCGCCCGGGCTCCTGCCGGCGGCGGTCGAGGAGGTGCTGCGCTACCGCTCGCCCGTGCAGGCGGTCTTCCGCGTGACCACGCGCGACGTGGCGGTGCACGGCCGGACGATCCCGGCCGGGAAGCTCGTGTTCGCGATGATCGGCTCCGCCAACCGGGATCCCCGGCAGTTCGCGGACCCCGGCCGCTTCGACGTCGCGCGCGACCCCAACCCGCACATCGCGTTCGGGCACGGCATCCACTTCTGCATCGGCTCGCCGCTGGCGCGCCTGGAGGCCCGCGTCGCCCTCGCCCAGCTGCTGGAGCGGCTGCCCGGCCTGGAGCTCGCGGGCGGCGCCCCGTGGGAGCCGCGCGAGGCGTTCCACGTGCACGGCCCCTCGCGCCTGCCGGTCCGCTTCCAGCCCGGCCCGCGCGTCCTCGCTCCGGCCTGACGGGCGTGCGCCGGGCGAACGAGAAAGGGCCGGGGGAAAAGCGTCCCCCGGCCCTCCGTCTCGTTTCCGCCGGCGCTTGAAGCCGCACGCCCAGACGATCCAGACGACGGGACGCGCCGCTCGCCGCCAGGGAATGCGTGTCACAACCCGGCCGTCTCCTCCACGAACAGCATGTGCGTGCGCTCCATGTCCAGGTAGTTGGCTTGGTCGGCGAGCGCGGCGCTCCCCTCCGGCGTGGCCACGGCCGCCTGGAATGCCTCCGGCCCGTCGAACCAGAGCTCGGCCACCGCGTCGCACGCGCCGTCCGCGCCCGCCGGGTTGAGCGTGACGTGGCTCACGGCGTAGCGCCTGAGCCCCGGCACGCGCGCCACCAGCGGCATGTGCACCTCGCGGCTGTACCGCTGGAAGTCGTCGGCGCTGAGATCCGGACGGCGGTACAGGAAGAACATCAGCTTCAGCATCGGTCCTCTCGGGCGTGAGGGCAGGACTCCGGACCTCATCGAGGTCGAGCTTCTCCGTTTCAACACGGAGCATCCGGGGGGGCACGCCGGCGCGATCGGGAGCACGGCCTCCGATGGAACCCACAATCCTACTTGGGCGAGCTAACCGAATCCATGGGGCATACTGAAAACACGTGGGCAGACGAGGGAGGCGCCTGAGAGCTGTAGAATGTATAGTATTCGCTCGTATCCAGGACCTCCAGATCCACGCTCATCCGCGTGATCTTCCGTGAATCTGCGAGCTTCCAGAACAGGTTCTGCAACTGCGTACATTCGCTTTGGAGATTGCCCTGGCAATCCGGCTTGAAGTACCCGATCAGCAGCTTCTCGAGAAGGAGACCCTCGGTTTGGATGTCGACCTCGTCGGTCATCGCGTTGCTGAGCCAGTAGACGATGTGAGGATCGCTGGCGAGGCAGCGAACTGCGAATGTGTTGTAAAAGAAGAAAATGTCTCGACTCGCATCGCGCGTGAGTGCCAGTGTTCTGGTTCGTCCGTCGTGTTTCCGCAACAAAGGGCGCGTGTCGGGATTCTTCGTCATTCCTACATAGTGGATGCACGTGTTGATTCCGAGATTAATCCCGGCGTCGAGTAAGAAATCATGAATAGACGTAGTGACCTTTTGTCCACCTGGATACGTGCACGTGATTGCGATATCGGAGTTCTCTACCTGGGGAAGCACACTGCGTCCAATCCCGCTGATGCGGCGGAGGAGCGCAGCGGGGACGACACACCTCTTCAGCCGTCGTTCGGAGCCGATCTCCAGATGAATTACGAGTTTTCGTCTGAGAAATGAGAAGCGGGCCTGCCGCTGGACGGAAAAGCGCACTTTCTCTCGAGAGCAGATAAAATAGACGAAGCGTCTATTGAAGTAGTCCTCGTGTTTTCTCTTGAGCTGCCTGATCACACCCTTCATCGCCGTACGGGAGTCCACCTCGGGATGTAGGTTCCGCAGCACAAGCTCGTACCAGATCATCTGCGAATCGAGAAGGTCTACTCGCCAAAGCTTCTCTCCCGATGGATTCACCACCCCACGCAGAACTCCTCGCATCTGCAGTCCTCGCCTCAGACGGGTTGAGTGTTACGGCAACACTGCAATGGTTGCAGTCGGCTCCAGCGCCGGTTCGGATCCGGACTGGATCGGAGAGAGAGACGCATGTGGGCTTGTCGGTCTGATGTCGTATGGCTCTAATGAATATCACCCGAGGTTCATTTTCATGAGTTCCACTGCGAGTGCGGCATGATGTCTGGTGATGGAGAGATGACGAGCCGCGCTTTCGTGTGCCCCGCGTGCGGCGCCGCCGAGCTGAAGATCGTCGCATCGCTCGAGCTCGGCGCCGACCGCATGAGCGACGAGATCACGGTGCAGGCGGTCGCCTGCTCCTCCTGTGGGCTGCTGGCGGCGGCGGTCTACGAGGAGTCGCGGCGGGGCAGCCTGGATTCCGACTGCTGGATCCACGACGGCTGGCGGCTCCCCCCGGAGCGCGTCGCGGAGCTCCTCGCGCTCATCCGCGGCTGCCCGCGGCCGTCGGACTCCGGTTGCCGCTGTCCCGCGCACGCCGCGCTCGGGGCGAGGGACGAGACCGGCCGCTGGGTCGGGCTGGCCGGCTGGGCGCCGGGGGAGCGCTTTCCGCTTCGCTGGCCGGAGTAGCGCGCCGATCCCGGGCGGACCGGCGTTCAGGGGGAGGCGGGGAGCGTGTACTCGAAGGTGTAGGAGTGCTTTCCGTCCGCGATGTCGATCGTCATCGTCCCCGCGAGCCCCGCCAGCCGGCCGGTGCCCGAGTCGGGGACGACGGTGATGGTGAGCTGCGGCGCGCCGCGGTTCAGGGTGCCGCTGTGCTGGAGCACGAAGGTGCCGGCGCGGCCGTGCAGCGTCCCGGTCACCCGCTCGATGGCGACGTAGCCGGCCGAGCCGTCGACCAGCGTGCCGGCGCTCAGCATCTCGCCCTTGCTGGTCGCCTCCAGGTCCCCGTGGAACTGCTTGTCGATCGACAATCTGCCTAGCGCCGCGCCCTCGTCCTGGTTGTACGGCGCCAGGGGGTTCAGCTTCACCTCGAACGTACCGGTAGCACGATTCGTCACGGCGGTCTCCTGTGGGGGTGCGCCTGGATTGGGCGCCTGCGTCTGCGCACGCGCCGGGCCGCCGGGGCCGGCGAACAGCAGGGCACCCGCGACGAGCGCCGCGGCTGCGCGAATGTGGTTCCTCACGGTGGCTCCGTTGTGTGGATGCATCACGCCGCCTTCCCATCCTTGAGCCAGAAATCGGCAATCTCCTGGACCCGCGGAGCCGACTCCGGGATCAAGCCCGAACCATAGCGAGGATTATAGCGTTCGCCGTGGATCCGGCCCAACTGGTATCCCCAGTACGCAGACTCGTGAGGCCGGAGGACGCAGTTCGTGGCGTCCTCCACCAGGAGCGCGTCGCGGGACTCCATGATGCGCACCTGGGCCCACTGCGTGTTCTTGTACTGGCTCTGCGCCTGTTCCAGCGCGCTGCGGACGGCCCGCAGCTCCCGCTCGGTTTCCGGCGTCGGCTCGACCAGGTGCCGCCGCAGGCAGTCCACGCCCTCGGCGATCAGCCGGCCGAACGTCTCCCGGCGTTCGGGAGCCAGGTGCTCCGGCGGTGCCTCCTCGAAGCTCCGCTGCGCCAGCTGCGCGAGATGAAGGGCGAAGCGTGCCGCATCTGCCGGCTCGGCACACAGCCGCTTCAGCGTAGTCAGGCGCGTGATCGGGAACGATGCTCCCTGGCGGAGCTCCTCGGCCATCCGGGCGAGCTTGTGGGCAGCGGTTGCCCGCGCGTCGGCCGCACGGCGTGTGTCCATGGGTCCGGGTTTGATGGGATGGCGTGACTTCCTGAGGGATCAGGCCGCACCGGGGCCGTCGTCCTTCAAGCTCCGTCTTCTCGAACGTCAGGTGAAGCCGCTGCTGGGCGGCCTCTAGAACTCGATTCTGCCGCGCGGACAGGAGAGAGCCATCCCGATCCGCGACTGCGCACCCTCCGTCACCGGCACCGCGAGCCCGAGCGGATCGACGATGGCCTGCAGGTCGGCGGGGTTCGGGTCTTCCAGGCGCAGCGATTCCAGCGTGCACCCCGCGGGTGAGGTGGCCGACGGATGAGCCGTCCCTGCCGCCCAGTGGATGAAGAAGGGCGCCAGGGGATGGTCCGGCGCGAGCACGCCGAACGTGGCCCACTCCAGGCGCGTCCCGTCCGGCCGCGCCCGGGAGCCCGGCTGGGTGGGGCTGAGGCGCAGTCCGCGGCCTTCCAGGTCGCCGCGCACGCGCTCGACGTCTCCGACCGCGACAGCCCATCCTACCGGCGTCAGCGACTCCAGGGCCCGGAGCTCCTGGATCATCGGCGAGCTCACCTGCTGCTGCGGATCGGGCGCCATGATCTCCAGGTAGCGGCCCGCTCCGAGCGAGAGAAGCGCGTTGTGCGTGCCGCGCCCCGGGTGGGCTCCCCCGTAGGCGGCCCGGACGCCGGTGCGCTGCTCCAGCGCATCGACTCCGCGCTGCAGGTCGCTGACGCCGAGGATCACGTGGTCGATGCCCAGGTCCATGGCGGCTGCTGGTCGTGGAGCTTGGGTCGTTTCCGGGGCGCGCGCGGCCGGAGGCACCGCGGCGGAGCACCCCGTCAGCAAGAGGAGCGGCAGGACGACATGGTGCGCTCGCATTCAGCTCCCCTTTCGGCAATCGTGGTCTGGCTCGGGTGTGTCACGCCGCCTGCTTCGGCGCAACCTCGACCCGGACTCCATCCTACCTACCATCGCGTTTATAGCCCGAGCTGCTTTTTCGTCCTCGCCTTGATCTCGTCGATGTGGTGGCCTTCGCGCAGCACCGACCAGTACCGCGCCGCTCCGCGAGACTTGCTTCCTTTACCGCTGGCGACCACGTGGTCCTTCGCGAGCAGTCTGGCCATGATCTTGACGCCGCACCGCAGGTTGACCAGCGGATCTTCCAGGCTCTTCTTCTCCCGGTCCAGCGGCTCCAGTGCATACGACGGCTGGTCCTCGTAGCTGAGCTGGAGCAGTCCCACGGAGTCGATCCCGAGCGGCGGGGGCTCGTGATAGATGGTATGCGGGTTCCAACTGGACTCGAATTTGGCCATCCCGATGATCAGCTCCGCCCAGAACTTCACCTGCTGCTCAGGTGTGAGCTTCTGGTAGCCAGCGATGAAGTCGTCGGGACGGCCGCTGTCGAGATCGGCCTTGTGGGCGGCGATCGCCTTGAGAAGCTCGGCCGACCAGGCCTTGCGCTCCTCCTTCGTGTCCCAGCTGAGAGTCGTGGCCATGGCTGCTCCGAAGGGTGTTCTGGTGGCGTCGACGTGAGGGACGATGATAGATGGCTCATTCAACCCGTTTTCCGCGCCCGACGGTCTGAACACCTTTCGATCCGCTGGTGAAGCCGTGCTCCGCCCGTAAGGGGGAGGGGCTGCTCCCACCTCTCACCGGACACTATACAGGCGGGGCGCAAAGCCTCCAAGTGTGCGTGTTGCCTGCCACCGGGAACGCTTCCTGCAGCGCCCCGCGCGCGCTATCCTGTCCCGCTGCCAAGGCCGGCGCTCGCTGCGCCGGTTCGCGTTTCGGACCCGGAACGGACCCGAGAGGAGCCCCGCGCTTGAGCACCCACGACGACCCCCTCTGGTACAAGGACGCCGTCTTCTACGAGCTGCACCCCAAGGCCTTCCAGGACTCCAACGCCGACGGCATCGGCGACTTCGGCGGGCTGATGCAGCGGCTCGACTACGTGCAGGAGCTGGGGGTGGACTGCATCTGGCTCCTCCCCTGCTACCCCAGCCCCCTGCGCGACGACGGCTACGACATCGCCGACTACTACAGCGTCCACCCCAACTACGGCACGCTCGAGGACTTCGACCGCTTCATCGCCGAGGCGCACCGGCGGGGGCTGAAGGTGATCGCCGACCTGGTGCTGAACCACACCTCCGACCAGCACCCCTGGTTCCAGCGCGCCCGCCGCGCGCCCAAAGGCTCGCCCGAGCGCGACTTCTACGTCTGGACCGACGACCCGGAGCTGTACAAAGAGGCGCGCATCATCTTCATCGACACCGAGCCCAGCAACTGGACCTACGACCCCGTGGCCGGGCAGTACTTCTGGCACCGCTTCTTCAGCCACCAGCCGGACCTCAACTGGGACAACCCGGTGGTCGAGGAGGAGATGAGCCGGGTGATGGAGTTCTGGCTGGAGCGCGGCCTCGACGGCTTCCGCGCCGACGCGGTGCCGTACCTCATCGAGCGCGAGGGGACCAACTGCGAGAACCTCCCCGAGACGCACGTGATCCTCAAGCGGCTCAGGAAGCGCCTGGAGACGAAGTACCCGGGGCGCATCCTGCTGGCAGAGGCCAACCAGTGGCCCGACGACGTGCGCCCCTACTTCGGCGACGGCGACGAGTTCCACATGGCGTTCCACTTCCCCGTGATGCCCCGGATCTTCATGGCCGTGCGCCAGGGGATCCGCAAGCCGATCACGGAGATCATCCAGCGCACCCCCGAGATCCCGCCCGAGTGCCAGTGGT
Source organism: Longimicrobium sp. (assembly GCA_036389795.1). Lineage (NCBI taxonomy): Bacteria > Pseudomonadati > Gemmatimonadota > Longimicrobiia > Longimicrobiales > Longimicrobiaceae > Longimicrobium > Longimicrobium sp. Next base: position 8,211 of record DASVWD010000115.1, on the reverse strand, counting down.
GCATGTTCCTGCGCAACCACGACGAGCTCACCCTGGAGATGGTGACCGACGAGGAGCGCGACTACATGTACTCGGAGTACGCCAAGGACCCGCGGATGCGCCTGAACCTGGGGATCCGCCGCAGGCTCGCGCCGCTCATGGAGAACGACCGGCGCAAGATCGAGCTGCTCAACTCCATCCTCTTCACCATGCCCGGCTCGCCGATCGTGTACTACGGCGACGAGCTGGGGATGGGCGACAACATCTGGCTGGGCGACCGCGACGGCGTGCGCACCCCCATGCAGTGGTCGCCCGACCGCAACGCCGGCTTCAGCCGCGCCGAGACGGCCCGCCTCTACCTGCCGCTCATCGTCGACTCCGTCTACGGCTACCAGGCCATCAACGTCGAGGCGCAGCAGAACACGCCGTTCAGCCTGCTCAACTGGATGAAGCGCCTCATCCAGGTGCGCAAGCAGCACCACGCCTTCGGCCGGGGCAGCATCACCTTCCTGGAGCCCGAGAACCAGCACGTGCTGGCGTACCTGCGCGAGCACGAGGGCGACGTCATCCTCTGCGTGCACAACCTGTCCGGCGCCGCGCAGGCGGTGCGGCTCGACCTCTCCCGCTTCTCCGGCTCGCACCCGGTGGAGCTGCTGGGCGGCACCGAATTCCTCCCCGTGGACGAGACGCCGTACGCGCTCACGCTGGCGCCGTACGGCTTCTTCTGGTTCGGCCTGCGCAGGGCGGGGCAGGGGCCGTCCACCGTCACCGTCGCGAGGGAGTGGGGCGACGCGCCGTCGGACGCGCCGCTGGCGCTGGTGGAGAGCGGGAGCGTGGAGCACGTGGTGGGCACCATCCCGCACGAGTGGATCCGCGCGCAGCGCTGGTTCCGCGGCAAGGCGCGGGCGATGGTCTCGGTGGAGCTGGCCGACGTGGCGGTGGTCTCCGAGGCGGGGTACGACCGCGACCTGCTGACGCTGGTGCGCGTCGCCTACGACGCGGGCGACCCGGAGACGTACCTCCTCCCGCTCCTGGTGCGCTCGCGCGAGACCGACCGCGACCCCTCGGACCCGGTGTGCCTGGTGGCCTCGCCCGAGGGGGAGCTGAGGGTCCACGAGGCGTTCCGCTACGAGCACTTCGGCGCGCGGCTGCTGGAGGCCATCGAGCGCCAGGGCGAGGTGCCCACGCGCGCCGGCGTGGTGCGCGCCCGCAACACCGGCGTCCTGCAGCAGGTCCCCGGCTCGCGCACGCCGGTGCGGGTGGGCTCGGCCGAGCAGAGCAACACCTCGATCCTGTACGGCGACTCGCTGATCCTCAAGGTGTTCCGCAAGGTGGAGCCGGGGACCAACCCGGACCTCGAGGTCACGCGCTTCCTCACCACGCGCACCGACTTCCGCAACTTCCCGGCGCTGGCGGGGTGGCTGGAGTACGTGGCCGACGAGGGCACGGTGGCCTCGGTGGCGGCTCTCTCGCGCTTCGTCCCCAACCGCGGCGACGGGTGGCAGCTGGCCCAGGCGCATCTGCGCGAGTTCTTCGCCGCGGTGGCCGGGGCGGAGGAGGTCGACGAGGAGACGCGGACGGCGCGGGTGCGCGAGCTGGCCGGCGGCTTCCTGGAGGAGCTCTTCCGGCTGGGCGAGGTGACGGGGCGGCTGCACGCGGCGCTCGCCTCCGACGCGGGCGAGGACGAGGACTTCGAGCCCGAGGTGGTGACCGAGGACGACGTGGCGCGCTGGCTGGAGGGGATGCAGCGCCAGGCCTCCATCGTGCTGGGCGAGCTGGACAAGCGCCTGGAGACGATCCCCGGCTCCTTCCCCGCGACGCTGCGCAACGAGATCGCGGCGGTGGTGCGCGACGAGGCGCACTTCCGCTCGTGCCTGGAAGAGGTGCGGTGCTTACGCGACGCGGCGGTGGTGAAGTCGCGCGCCCACGGCGACTACCACCTGGGGCAGGTGCTGCTGGCCTCGGAGGGGAGCGAGCTGGCGGGCGAGTGGGTGGTGATCGACTTCGAGGGCGAGCCGCAGCGCCCGCTGGAGGAGCGCCGCGCCAAGGTGTCGCCGCTGCGCGACGTGGCGGGGATGCTGCGCTCGTTCAACTACGCCTGGCACGCGGCGCTGCGCGACCGCGGCGAGGAGAGCAAGCGCGGCGAGCACGCGGTGCTGGAGCCGTGGGGGATGGCGTGGGAGGCGGCCGCGCGCGAGGCGTTCCTGGCCGGCTATGCGGCGGCCGCGGCGGGCGAGCCCTTCTTCCCGCGCGATCCGCAGGTGCTGGCGCGGGCGCTGCGCGCCTACGAGCTCGACAAGGCGCTCTACGAGCTCAACTACGAGATGAACAACCGCCCCGAGTGGCTGTCGATCCCGCTGCGGGGGGTGAGGAAGTGCGGGACGGCGTGAGTGCGAAGTGCGAAGTGCGAAGTGCGTGAGCGTAGGGGCGAGGCACGCCTCGCCCGCTGCCCGCACCGCACGGGTGGTTGCGTCAGGCATCGAAGGTGGGGGTGCAGTCCGCGAAGGCGGACTTCGTGCTGTTGTAGCCCCGATTTCAATCGGGGGAATCGCGGCAATCGGGGGCAAGGTTCCGAACGAGATGATCCCCGGTCGTCGTTCGGGGATCTTTTGACCTGCAGCGGATGGGGAAGTTGACTCCGGTCGTCTACAACCTGTTCCCGCGCCTGGTGGGGCCCACCACGCGCTGGGCCGAGCACGCGGCGCGGGCGCGCGAGATGGGGTTCGACTGGCTGTACCTGAACCCCTGGCAGTTCCCCGGCTTCTCGGGGAGCCTGTACGCCATCAAGGACCCGCGGCGCCTCAACCCGCTCTTCGTCCCTCCCGGCGCCGACCCCGCGAGCCTGGAGCCGCTCCGCCGGGCGCTCTCCGAGATTCGCGCCCTGGGACTCCGGCCCATGATGGACCTGGTGGTGAACCACACCTCGAAGGACGCGCCGCTGATCCGCGAGCACCCCGAGTGGTTCCGCTGGGAGGGCGACGGGCAGGTGCGCAGTCCCTCCGTGGTGGACCCCGACGACCCGTCGAAGGTGACCGTCTGGGGCGACCTGGCCGACGTCGACAACCAGCCCGCGCACGGGCGCGAGGAGCAGTGGCGCTACTGGGCTTCGCTCGTCCGGGAAGCGCTGGAGCTGGGCTTCCAGGGCTTCCGCTGCGACGCGGCGTACAAGGTGCCGGCCGCGCTCTGGCGCTTCCTGATCGACGAGGCGAAGCGCGCGGCCCCCGACACCGTCTTCTTCGCGGAGACGCTGGGCGCGCCGGTGGAGGACGTGGCGGCGCTGGCGGGGGCGGGGTTCGACTTCTTCTTCAACTCGTCGAAGTGGTGGAACTTCAGCGAGCCGTGGGCGCTGGAGCAGCACGAGGCCTTCCGGCACGCGGCGCCCTCGGTCTCCTTCCCCGAGTCGCACGACACCGAGCGGCTGGCGGCGGAGACGGGCGGCGACGAGGCGGTGCAGCGCCAGCGCTACGCCTTCGCGGCGGCGTTCTCGGCCGGGGTGATGATGCCGGTGGGCTACGAGTTCGGCTTCCGCACGCGCATGGACGTGGTGCGCACCATGCCCACGCACTGGGAGCGGCGCTGGATGGACCTGCGCAACTTCGTCGCCCGCGTCAACCACCTGAAGCGCGACCACCCCGTGCTGCACGGCGAGGGGGTGCTCCGCGCGCCGGGCGGCATCCACCAGGACACGCTGGTGCTGGAGCGGCGGGCCTCGGACGCGCCCGCGGCGGCCAGGGGGTGGGTGCTGGTGAACAAGGTGTGGGCCGAGCCGCGCGAGGTGCGCCTCGACGAGCTGGCGCCCGAGGCGCTCTCGCACGCCGGGTACCGCCTCTTCCGCGTCTGCATCGACCGTGCGCCGCAGATGGGCGAGCCGGTGCGCCCCGTGGTCGCCCTCGGCCGCGCGGAGGTGGCGTACGTCCTCCCCGAGCTGAGCGGCGACGCGCCCCCGCCGCCGGTGCCGACCGCCGCCGCGCCGCCGCCGGTGATCCATGAGTGACGCGGGCGTCGTCGGGCGACGGGCGGGCGGCATCCTCCTGCACCCCACCTCGCTCCCCGGCGACGGGGTGGGCGACCTGGGCCCGGCGGCGCACCGCTTCGTGGACTGGCTGGCCGAGGCGGGCCAGGCGTACTGGCAGGTGCTCCCCCTCGTCGCGACGAACGAGGGGGGCTCGCCGTACAACGCGCTCTCGGCGTTCGCGGGGAACGTCTCGCTCCTCTCGCCCCGCCTGCTGGTGGACGACGGGCTGCTGGAGGAGGACGAGGTCGCCTGCCCCGAGGGGCTGCCGGGCGACTGCGTGCGGTTCCGCGAGGTGGCGCGCTGGAAGGACCGGCTGCTGCGCCGCGCGCACGGGGCGTTCCGCGCGGGGTGGGCGCCGGCGCTCGGCCACGCGTTCGCCGCGTACCGCGAGCGGCACCGGGAGTGGCTGGACGACTGGGCGCTCTTCCGCGCGCTGCGCGACGAGCACGGGGGCGGCTCGTGGCTCGACTGGCCCGCGAAGCTCCGCCGCCGCGAGGGCGACGCGCTCACCCGCGCGGCGTCGAAGCTGGCCGACGAGGTGGAGCGGCACGCCTTCGGGCAGTTCCTCTTCGACCGGCAGTGGGGGGCGCTCCGGCGCTACGCCAACGAGCGCGGGGTGAAGGTCATCGGCGACGTGCCGATCTTCGTGGCCCACGACAGCGCCGACGTGTGGGCGCACCCGGAGCTGTTCGAGCTGGACGCGAAGGGGCGGCCCACCGTGGTCTCCGGCGTGCCGCCCGACTACTTCAGCGCCACGGGGCAGCGCTGGGGGAACCCGCTCTACCGCTGGGACGTGCTGGAGCGGGACGGCTACCGCTGGTGGGTGGAGCGCTTCCGCCGCACGCTGGAGCTGGTGGACGTGGCGCGCATCGACCACTTCCGCGGCTTCGAGGCGTACTGGGAGATCCCGGCCGAGGAGGAGACGGCCGTCACCGGCCGCTGGGTGCCGGGGCCGGGGCACCGCCTCTTCCGGGCGCTGGAGCGCGAGCTGGGCCCGCTGCCGCTGATCGCGGAAGACCTGGGGATCATCACCCCCGAGGTCGACACGCTGCGCGAGGAGCTGGGGCTGCCGGGGATGCGCGTCCTCCAGTTCGCCTTCGGGGGAGACGACCCGGAGAACCCGCACCTTCCCGCGAACTACCCGGCGGCCACCGTGGCCTACACGGGGACGCACGACAACGACACGGCCGCCGGCTGGTTCCGGGGCGCCACGCGCGAGGAGAAGGCCGGCCTGCGCGAGCTGACCGGCGCGCCGGCGGGGGAGATCCACTGGGGGATGATCGAGGTGGTGATGAGGTCGAAGGCCGACCTGGCGGTCGTCCCGCTCCAGGACGTGCTGGGGCTGGGGAGCGAGGCGCGGATGAACACGCCGGGGACGGGGGAGGGGAACTGGGAGTGGCGCTTCCGCGAGGGCGACCTGACGCCCGGGCTGGCGGCGCGCCTGCGCGAGCTCACCCGAAGCAGCGGACGGCTCCATGGCGAATGAGCGCGCGGCGGCCGGGGGGCCGGTCGCCTTCGTCTCCGGCGGGGCGGGGAACCTGGGGCGCGCCGTCTCCCGCGCCTTGCTGGAGGCGGGGTGGCGGATCGCGGTGGCGCTGCACCACACCGACGCGAAGGACGCGCTCGACGCGCTCAAGGCGGAGTTCCCGGGGCGGGTGACGGAGTTCCTGCTGGACCTCACCACCTGGCGCGGCGCCGAGGCCGCCATCCGGCAGACGGCGGAGTGGGGCGGCCGGCTGGACGCCGCGGTGCACCTGATGGGCGGCTGGGCGGGCGGGGCGAAGGTGGCCGAGACCGACGTGGAGCTCTGGGAGCGGATGATGGACCTGAACCTCAAGTCCGCCTACCTGGTGGCGCGCGCCTCGATCCCGCGGATGCTGGAGGGCGGCGGCGGCTCGCTGGTCTTCGTCTCCTCGCGCTCGGCGCGGGTGGGCCGCGCGGGGATGGGCGCGTACGCCGTCGCCAAGGCCGGCCTCCTCGTCCTCGCCGAGACGATCTCCGAGGAGTACCGCGACCAGAACGTCCGCGCGAACGCCGTGCTGCCGGGGACGATCGACACGCCCGCCAACCGCCGTTCGATGCCCAAGGCCGACCACTCCGCCTGGACGCCGCCGGAGGAGATCGCGCGGGTGATCCTCTTCCTCGCCTCCCCCGAATCCGCGGCGGTCAACGGGGCGGCGGTGCCGGTGTACGGGCGGAGCTGACGAGTGCGAAGTGCGGCAGGACGCCGTCGTTCGGCTCGATGTGGGACCGAACCACTTTCGACGAGGAGGACGTGATGAGGGCACTCAGGCTGTGGTCACTGGCGATGCTGCCGCTCGCGCTGGCGGCGTGCGGCGGCGGCGACGCGGATGAGAGGGGCGGGGAAGGCGACACGACCGCGGCGGTCGCGCCGATGCCGACCGATACGGGCGCGATGGTCGCGCCGGCGCCGATGGGGGCCGACACGGGCGCGGCCGCGGCCGGCCAGAACACGATCGTCGTCACTCTGAGGCCGGTGAACAACTCCGGCATCTCGGGCGAGGCGGTGATCACGGCGCAGGAGAGTCAGGCGCAGGTGGTGCTCACGCTGCGGGGGGCGCAGGGCGCGGGGACCCACCAGGCCCACGTGCACAGCGGCACCTGCGACTCGCCGGGTGCGCCCGTGGCGCCGCTGGAGCCGGTCACCACCGACGCCAGCGGCACCGGCTCCAGCACCACCACGATCCAGCCGGGGATGAACGCGCTGATGGGTGGCGGCCACATCGTCTCCGCCCACCAGGCCGGCGGTAGCCCCGGCCCGATGGTCACCTGCGGGCTCATCGAGCACCAGATGTAGCGCCCGCGCGGCCCGGTGCGAATGCGCGAAGGTGCGGCGCCGCTGCGATGCGGGCCGCACCTTTGTGGTTCCGTACCTCGTACTCCGCACCCCGTACCGGGGTTTACGAGACGAGGTAACCCCAGACGCTCACCTTCCGCTTGACCGGCGCGCGGTTGTAGACGAAGACCTCGATGAAGGGGCCCATCACGGGGAAGCGCGCCACGTAGGTGCTGATGTTGTGCGGGCTGCCGTGCCAGGTGCCGCGCCCCGACACCTCGATGAAGTTGGTGGCCTGCGGCGCGGCGACGTTCTCCTCCAGGTTCACGTAGCGGCGGGCGCCCATGGTGCCCTGCTTGTCGAACGCGAACACCACCCCCAGGTCCACGGGCGGCTCGTCGGGCTTCTCCTGGTTGAAGCGCACGAACAGGTTGATGTGCCGGTACCCGTCGATCTCGTCGTAGCCGGGGAGGCTGATTCCCACGTTCGGGTTCACCTCCTGGTCGGTCATGAACCGGATCACGTTCGTGCACGCGGGGTTGCAGGGCCCCTTCTCTCTCGTCGGCATGGCTGTTTCTCCCGGTAGGATGTGTGATGGGGTGCGGGGAATCCGTCGCATGAACCGCGGCCGACGGGCTCGATTGAGGACGGCGGCCGTCGCGCAGGATACGCCACCGGGAGAGCGCGCGTCAAGCAGAATCGTTTCTTCTCGCCCACGACCCTCAACATGTCATTCTGAGGGAGCCCCTGCGCCCAATCCGCATCTGCACCATCGTTGGGGGGCGACCGAAGAATCTACTCACCTCCAGGCGTGGCCGGGTATTGCGCGCAAACCCGCAGCCGCGATTCTTCGCGCCCGCTTTCCGCACCTCTACAGCCTCGTGCTCACCAATCCATGAAGCAATACTACGTCTACATCCTCGCCAGTCTGTCCCGGAAGCTCTACATCGGCGTGACGAGCGACCTCGCGCGCCGCGTCTATGAGCATAAGCACGAGGTTCTGCCTGGCTTCACGGCGAAGTACGACATCGACCGGCTCGTCTACTTCGAGGTGGTGGAGAATCCGAGAACCGCAATCGCGCGGGAAACACAGTTGAAGGGATTGCTGCGCAAGAAGAAAGTGGAGCTGATCGAAAGCGCGAATCCCGGCTGGAGGGACCTGGCGGTGGAGTTGGGGCTGATCGACTGAGCCGGTAGTGACATCGGTCATCGGTCAACTATCGGCCACGGGCCGATTGGCGGACATGGCTCCTCCCGTTATGACTGGCCACCAGCACGGGTGATACCACGTTTCCGAGCATTGTTCTGGTTCGCGAGAAACAGATTGGAATCACACAGAGGACACGGAGGACACGGAGAGAACTTCAATCTCTCCGCTGTTCCTCTGTGTTCTCTGTGCCCTCTGTGTGAGACCTTTTCA
>DASVWD010000114.1 GCA_036389795.1 Longimicrobium sp. | reverse complement strand
GCTTAGTCCTTAGTCCTTAGTCCTTAGTCCTTAGTCCTTAGTCCTTAGTCCTTAGTCCTTAGTCCTTAGTCCTTAGTGTCTTGAGCCTTAGCCCGATCCTCTGTAGGGGCGAGGCCTGCCTCGACCGAAGGATACCGGGTGATGCGCGAGAGGAGCAATGTGCCGGGGCCACCATCGCACGGACTCGCAGGCTCGCCCCTACAAAACCCGTCGCGGTGAGGGCTGGGGAGGGGAGCGCCCGCGCCGATGCCGGTCGAAGCTCCAGAAGTTCGCAGTTACGCCAGTGCCCAGTATCCGAGCGCCCGGTGAAAGCACTTAGGACTAAGGACTAAGGACTAAGGACTAAAACACTATCCGGACTTCAGTTCGCAACGAGAAAGGAGCCATCGTGGCAACCGACACCCTGACCCGCGGCTGCGGCGGCAACGGCGCGGGGACCGCCCCGGCCGGGAGCGCGCTCCTGCCGTCGAGCCCCTTCTACGCGCCGCGCTACCACTTCGGCATGCTGCTGGGGGTGGACGACTTCGAGAGCGAGCAGGCCTACCACCGCGGCAAGCTGCGCCTGCACAACGCCTGGCTCCACGGCGAGGGCGTGGTGTGGGGACTCGGGGTGGACCTCCCCGAGGTGACGGAGGGCTCGGGGACGCTGCGCGGCGAGGTGCGCGTGCTCCCCGGCTTCGCCCTGGACGGCGCCGGGCGCGAGCTGCACCTGGAGGGCGCCGCCTGCGTGAACCTGGCCGCCTGGTACGACGCCCACAAGGACGACGCGGAGATGCGCGACGCCGTCCGGACGGCCGGCGACGGGACGGTGACGCTCATCGCCCACGTGGTCGCCTGCTTCCGCGCCTGCCTGTCCCGCCCCGTCCCCTCCATCTCCGAGCCGTGCGACGGCTCGGGCGGCGACGTGGCCTACTCGCGGGCCCAGGAGACGGTGGAGCTGCGCCTGGTCCCCGGCCTCCCGCCGCCGCGCGCGCAGACGCCGTCGCCGTACCGGCGGCTCCGCCTCCTCTTCGCGCTGGAGCCCGACCCGGCGGCGCCCACCGGGGACGAGCAGGACGTGCTCGACGCGCGCGCCGACATCCTGGCGCTGGCCACCGAGCAGCAGCCCCGCGCCTACCTGGCCGCCTTCCGCCGCTTCGCCGCGCTCGACGAGATCGGGCTGCGCCCCTTCGTGGACCCCGACGGCGGCGGCGCCACGCTCTTCCCGGCGCCGGAGGACACGTGCGTCGTCCTCGCACGGGTCGAGGGCATCACCCTCAGGCCCGGGGCGAACCCGGGGGACCCGCTGGTCTTCGCCGGGGCCGGGCCGGTGGACAACACCGTGCGCCCCTCGCACGTGGCCACCTCCACCATCCAGGAGCTCCTCTGCGGGCCGCTCTTCCGCCTGCTGGCGGCCGCGCCCGCGCCCGAGGGCCGGGGCGAAGAGGCGACTCCGGCGGCGGACTCGGGGCCCGCGTACCCGGCCGACGCCGGCGGGCCGCGCATCGACCCGGACTCGGTGGCGCTCGAGGGCGAGGCGGTGACCTTCACGGCCACCCGCCGCCTCTCGCGCGCCAGCGTGGCGCCCGAGTCGTTCTCGGTGTCGGCGTACGACAACCGCGACGGGTGGCACGCGGTGGAGATCCGCGCGGCGGGGGTGGACCGCGGCGGCACCCGCGTGCGGCTCGACCTCGACACCGGCTACGGGGGGAACCTGGTGCGGATCATCGCCCGGGGGACCGGGCCCGCGCCGCTGCTGGGCTCCAACGGCGTCCCGCTCGCGGGCACGGTGGGCGGCCCCCCCGGGGGCACCGAAGACGGACATGACTTCGTCCTCATGCTGAAAAGGAGCGAGACGTGACCCAGACCGCCAGCAAGGCCGCAGCCGTGTCCGTGAATGGAGCGGGCTCCGGCCAGGCGCCGCTCGTCCTGGTGGGGGCGGAGAGCGGCCTGACGCTGATCCCGCAGCCCACCCCGCTCCTGCGGCTCAACTACTTCGACGGCAAGTTCCTGCGCGCCGACGACCTCTCACGCGAGCAGGCCTACTTCCGCTCCCTGGTGGAGCTCTCCAACCGCGCCGGGGGCGCCGGGGTGGTCAACGGCCTCGACGTCACCCTGGCGGGCGGGGGGGCGCAGCTCGGCCTCTCGCCCGGGCTCGCCATCGACCCGCGGGGGCGCGTCCTCTTCCTCCCGCACGACGCGCGGGTGGACCTGGCCGAGGTGATCCGGCGCTCCCGGCCCCCCACGGGGTCGGGCTCGGGCACGGCGGGGGTCTCCGGCTCGCCCGGCTTCGCGGAGTGCGTGGAGGCGTCCGTCCAGCCCCCCGTCCCCGAGACCTCCTTCGCCAGCGACCTGTACCTGATCGCGCTGGTGCACGCCGAGGCGCTCTGCGGCGAGGAGGACGTCTACGGCAAGCTGTGCGAGGAGGCGTGCACCACCAGCACCAACCGGCCGTACCGGCTGGACGGCGTGGCCGTGCTGGCGCTCCCCCTCCTCCTGGACGAGGCGGCGTGCACGGCGCCCTGGCTCGGCCGCAGGCACCTGCGCTCGCGCGTGGCCAGCGCGTACTTCGCCGACGAGCGCGAGCGCCTGGGCGAGGAGATGTCGGGCGCGCGGCTGAAGACGCGCCTCTGGTGCGTGGGCGCCGGCGCCGAGACCGGCTCGCTGGTTCCCCTGGCCGTGGTGTCGGTGAGCGGCGGCGCGGCGCAGTGGCTCGACGAGTGGACGGCGCGGCGCGAGCGGATGCAGACGCCGCCCCGGCGCTACTGGCAGTGGCAGATGGCGATGCGCCCCTGGCCCGTGTTCCTGGCCCAGGTGCTCCAGTTCCAGTGCCAGCTGGCCGACTGCGCCGGCGAGGAGCCCGAGGGCGAAGACGACCCCTGCGCCCCGCAGCGCACCCTGCTGCGCGAGGCGGCGACGCTGCTGGAGTCGGTGGAGCGGAGCCTGCAGCGCTCGACCACCGACCGCACCGCGGTCGCCGGGATGACCCGGCTGCGCGCCGAGATCACGGCGGCGCTCGACCAGGCGCAGCCGGCCGAGACCGGCCCCCGCATCCTGATCGACCGCTGCGGGATCGTGGAGCTCCCCCCCGCCGGGTACCTCCCCGTGGTCCCCGGCCAGGTGGACGTCAACACCCAGGTGCGCCGCCTGCTGGGCGAGGGGGTGGACCTGCGCTTCTGCGTCGTCCGGCCCGACTACGTGCCGCACGCGCTGGAAGAGGCGCAGCACATGGACCGCATCTGCCTCCTGCAGGGCCTCGCCAACCCCGGCGACCGGCCCGAGGTGGACGTGCTGGTCCCCGACGGCGAGGAGCTGGAGGGGCCCCGGCCCAGGGGGATGGGCTTCGAGGTGCGCGTCGCCTTCGGCCCCCGCGCGGGCGAGATCGTGGGCGGCGGGGAGGGGGGCGGGGGCGGGGAGGACGGCGAGGGCGAGGAGGAGGGGCGGTCGCTGGCGATCCAGGGCGCCGGGCGCGGCGAGACGCTGGAGACGGGCGGCGGCGCCTTCCACTTCGCCGGCACCGCCCGGGTCACGCTGGGGAGGACGAGCACGAACACGCTCAACACCGCCAGGCGCTCCTTCTCGTCCGCCGGGGGCGAGGGGGCGCCGGAGGGCGCGCCCGAGGCCGCGCCGCTGCGGGCGCCCGACGCGGAGCGGATGCTCGGCTGGCTCTTCCGGCGCGGCGGCGTCTTCGGCCAGGAGCGCGGCGGCGTCTTCGCTCAGGAGCGCGGCGGCGTTTACGCCTACCAGGACACCGGGACGCAAGTCCGCGAGATGTCGCTGGCCGCCTGGGCCACCGTGCGCTCCGAGCGCGACCCGTTCGCGCTGAAGGTGGGCGAGAGCGGCGCGGTGCGCGGCGAGGTGGCGCTGGCGATCATGCTCTCCGTCCAGCAGTCGGGGACGGTGGCCACCGGCACCGTCGCGGGGGCCGCCGCCACCGAGGTGAGCCTCACCGGCGACCTGGTCTGCCAGCAGGAGGCCGGCAACGGCAGCGTGATGCGCGGCCTCTTCAAGGGGACGTTCGCGCTGCGCGGCAGCCAGGACACCGAGCCCGAGCCGGCGCGCTTCGTCAAGGTGCCGGTGGAGCTGCGCCGCGGGCTCCTCTCGAGCGGCGGCCGCTCCAGCACCGCCACGCTCACCCTTCCCAACGGCCTGTCGCTCTCCTTCACCACCTCGTGGAACGGCGACCCGGTGCTGGCCCAGGCCCAGGCCTCCATGGACATGCTGCTCACCGCGCAGGAGATGCTGAAGCGGGAGCAGCAGAAGCAGCAGCCGGACCCGGCGAAGGTCTCGCAGCTGCAGGAGACGATCCGGCAGATCCAGAGCGGCCAGCGGCCCCGCCTCGTGCAGGTGGCCGCCGCCACGGCGCGCGAGAACCCGGCGGTGGTGGAGCCGGCCAACTCCTTCCACGTGCGCTCGATCCAGGCGCTCAAGATGCTGGAGACGGCGCTCGACGAGCCCGGCTTCCGCGACGCGGGCGAGCGGCTCCTCTTCCCGCCGCCCCCCGCGGGCGAGGAGAAGGTGGTGCGCGCCCGGCGCGACTGGGTGCTCTTCCACCGCCGGCGCCGCAGCTCGTGCGACTGCTGCCCGCCGGCCGCCGTGGCCGCGCCGCCGCGCCGCTACCGCGTCTTCCACGTCGAGGTGCCGCAGGACGCCGACCTGCCGGACATCCGCGACGTGTTCACCGGCGCGAAGCCGGTCGACCCCGACGAGATGCCCCCCATCGACGTGCTGGAGGCGTTCCCGCTCTTCCGCGGCGGCACCTCGGAGCTGATGACGCCGCGCGGCGACCTGCTGCAGGCGTGGCAGGCGGCGCAGCCGGCCGCCGAGCTGGTGTACGGCGCGGTGGCGGGCGCGGGCGCCGGGGCCGGCGACCCCGACGCGCTGCTCGACGCGCGGCTCGACCGGGTGGCGGCGGTGTTCGACGACGTCACGCCCGCCCCGGCGCTGGCGCTCGACGTCCTGGCCGAGCCCCCCGACTTCCTGGACGCCTCGGGGGTGGACGGGGTGATGGCCTTCGTCACCCGCCCCGTGCAGAACACCTGCGTCCGCGTGATCCAGCTGGGCGACCAGGGGACGATGAACTTCGCCATCCAGCAGCTGGAGGCGGGGACGCTGGCCCAGCACCTGGGCAACTTCCCGCCGGAGCGCGACCTGGGGGTCGTGAGCTTCCTGGGGAAGAGCACCACGGTCGCCCTCGACTCGCTCCAGCCGGTCAAGACCAAGTGGGACGCGGAGTGGAACGGGCTGCCGGTGGGGCGGGCGCTGATCGTGGTCCCCGAGCAGGGCGGCAGCGCGTCCGTCGCCGGGCCGCAGGGCGGCGCCATCGCCCAGGCGCTGGGCGGCACGCTCACCGAGGGAACGCGGACGAGCGCGGAGAGCGTCTTCGGCGCGTGCCAGGCGCTCCTGCTCCTGGAGCCGGCCTCGGCGCCGGCGCTGGAGAGCCACCACGTCTTCCAGGCGGCCAGCCAGGAGCACCTGCGGGGCATGCTGAGCGCCATGAACACGGGGGTCACCGGGGCCGAGCTGTCCCGGTTCGGCCAGCCGCTCGGCGACGTGCAGTTCGTGCAGGGCACCGCCCAGGCCGAACCGTCCTCGCTGGCGGCGGTGAAGAGCGCGTTCGGCACGGTGAGCAACCCCGCCGAGATCGCGCTGGTCACGCCGGCCGCGGCCACCCCCGCGCAGGTGCAGCAGGCCAACGCCATCCGCGCCGCGCTGGGGATCGCGGGCACGGTGCAGCAGCAGGTCCGCAGCGCGTCGACGAACGCGGCGGTCTACGCGGGCGCGCCGGCGGTCACCATCGTGGCGCACTTCGTCCCCGGGTGAGCGCCCGGCGAGCCGGCTCCTCGCACGGAGTCGATGGAGTCGGCGGAGGAGCTTTCTCCGTCGGCTCCGCCGGGCTCCGTGTGATACCAGTTTTCCAGGGATAGTTCTGGATGGATTCTGATCTTCCGGCGAACGGCGAAAAGGCCTCACACGGAGTCAACGGAGTCGACGGAGAACCCCTGCGGTTCTCCGTCAACTCCGTTTCCTCCGTGTGAGACATTCGGTTATTGACCTCGAGCCCGAACGATCCTCTGCAGAATGGTATGATTCGATGCGAGGCGGCCCGCGCGCCGCGGACGCGCTCCGGGCCGGGACCCGGGGGAGGGGAGGCGGCGCCGTGCTGACGGCCGCCCCCCGGCCCGGCGCGGGCGAGCGCGGGAGCGCGGGCCGGTGGGAAGGCTCCGTCCGTCCGGACCCTGCCGGCGCGCACGCCTTCGCGCTCTCCACCTCCGGCGGGGCGCCCGCGATCCGCCGCAGGTGCGCCCGCTGCGCCGCGGCCGGGGAGGCGGAGCGCGGGACCGGCGTCCGCCAGCCGCTCTGCCCCGCCTGCGAGCGGGAGCGCGAGGCGGGGAGGGACGGCCCCCTCGTCGCGCGCCGGGCGGTGGGCGCCTCGCCCTCCCCGGCCGCGCCGCGAGTCCGCGACACGGTGCGCGCGGTCGTCGGCTCCGGCGGCGGGCGGCCGCTGGACGCGGGGACGCGCGCCTTCTTCGAGGCGGGCTTCGGGCGGGGCCTCGGCGGGGTGCGCGTGCACACCGGCGCCGCGGCCGACGCCTCGGCGCGCGCGGTCCACGCGCTCGCCTACGCCGTGGGCCGCGACGTCGTCTTCCGCGCCGGCTACTTCTCCCCGGAGACGGCGGGTGGGCGGCGGCTCCTGGCGCATGAGCTGGCGCACGTCGTCCAGCAGTCGGGCGCTCCCGGGGCGGAGGTGGCGGCCCGCCTGGAGGTGGGCGCCGCGGACGACCCGGCCGAGCGCGAGGCCGACGCGGCCGCGGACGCCGTGCTGGCGGGCGGCGCCGCCCTTCCCGCGCTGCGCCGCCCTCCCGCGGTGATGCGGCAGGGCACGGGCGGCGCGGCCGCCCTGGACCCGTGCCCGCTCCCCAGCGCCCCGGCGGGCGAGCTGACGTGCGCGTCCACGAGCGCCCGCGGTCCGCGGTGCGCCCTCACTCCGGTCCACGACCGGCTGTTCGCCGCCGCCCTGCTCGACGCCCAGGGCCGGGTGCGCAACGCGATCGACGCGATGAACCTCCCCGGCGGCTTCGCGCGGGCGGAGGCGGCGGCGCGGGCGCTCTTCGCGTTCTCGCCCCCCTCCATCCAGGAGATCGTCCTCGCCGTGGAGAACGTCAGCGTCGTCGTGAACGGCGCGCCGCGCTTCGGGGGTGCCACCTGCCTGGACCCGGACTGCCGCGCGCCCGGCGTGGAGGCCTTCTCGACCGGCGCCGGGCAGCTGCCGATCTACATCTGCCCCCGCTCGTGGTGGCCTGCCGGGGGCGTGAACCTGGCCTTCACCATTCTCCACGAGGCCGCGCACGTGGGGGGAATCGACGTCGACCCGCTGCGGGACGAGAGATACTGCTCGTCGGGCACGGCCTGCGCCGCGCCGTGCCTCTCCCCCCGCTCGGCCGACGCCTGGGCCCACTTCATCTTCTGCTTCGGCGCGGCGCCGCCGGCCGCCCCGGCCCGCGCGCCGGCGCCCGCGCCCCCGGGACCCGCGAGGCCGCGATGAGCTCTGCTCCGGCCCGGCGTTCCGCGACCTGACCGTCTTCGCTCGATGGAGCCGTGATGACGCAGTCGCTCAACCGCTTCCTCGACTCCCTCCCCCGCACCCGCGTGGGGAGCCTCTCGTGCGAGGCGCCCGCCTTCCGCACCTGCGGCGTGGCGGGGTTCCACGTGGCCGTGGCCACGGCGCTCGGGGGCGCGCTCCTGGCCGGGCGCTCGCTCCCGGTGGCGGCCCTCGTCTGCCTGGTCTGCGCGCTCTCGTTCTTCGCCTACACATACCTGCGCCGCTGGGCGACGGGCCGCGAGGCGCTGGTGCTGCTGGAGCACGTCTGGTTCGCCGAAGTCTCGGTGGCCGCCGTGCTGGCCGCGCTCGGCGTGCCGGTGCTGGCGTACCTGGACGTGGTCGGCCCCGCGCTGGCGTTCTTCCTGGCCGGCGGGCGCACCGGGTGCCTCCTGGTGGGCTGCTGCCACGGCCGCCCCTCCTCGCTCGGCATCGTCTACGGCGAGGAGGCCGCGCGCGACGGCTTCCCCCGCCACCTGGTGGGGGTGCGCCTCTTCCCCGTGCAGGCGCTGGAGGCCGCGGGGCTGGTGCTGATCGGCGCGACCGGCCTCGCCGCCCTCCCCTTCGCGGCCGAGGGGCACGTCTTCGCCTGGTTCCTGGCGGGGTACGCCGTGCTGCGCTTCGGCACCGAGGCGCTGCGCGGCGACCGGCGCCCGCACCTGCTGGGGATGAGCGTGCCGCGCTGGATGGCGATCGGCGAGCTCGGCGCCGCGCTCTGGATCGCCCGCGACCCGGCCGACCCCGCGGCGCGCGACCTGGGGCTCCTGGCCGTCCTCCTCCTGGCCCTGGCCGGGGCGCTCCTGGCGCGGCGCGCCTTCGACCGGCGCCCGGCGCTCCTCTCCCCCGCCCACGCCGCGGAGCTGCGCCGGGCGGTGGGCGACGCGGCGGCGTCGGCCTCGCCGACGTCGCCGGCCGCGGACGGGAACGGCGCGGGGCCGGAGCGGCGCGTCACCTCGGCCGGGGTGAGCGCCGCCGTCTCGCCCGCCGGGCCGGGGTGGCTGCACGTCTCCCTCTCGCTGGCCGCGGGGCCGCGCGACCTGGAGGCGCTCTGCCGGCTCGCCGCCGCCGCGCTCCCCGGCGTGGACGCCGGCCAGGCGCGGGCCGGGCCCGGCGGCGTCCTCCACCTCCCGGTGCGGATCGTCGGGGAGGACGGCGGGGCCCCCGCGCCCGGCGCGGGCGAGGCGCTCTGGGGCGGGGTCGTCCGGCAGGTCCAGGCCGCCGCGGGCGGGGACGGCGCGCCCGCCCCGGCGGCCCCGGACGCGCGGCCCGACGCGGACCCCGCGGCCGACGGGCGCCGGGCGTACTTCGCCGCCGCGGGCCCGGTCCGGCCCGCGGTCGCCGCGGTCCGCCGCCAGGGGTAGTCCGTGCTCGCCGCCCGCGAAGCCCGCCCCTCCGCCGCCGGGGCGGGGGAGAAGGCGCGCGCCGGGGCCGGAGGCGGCGCGCCCGCGCCCGCCGCCCCGCTGGCGTGGGCGCTCACCCCGGCGGGCGGGCCCCGCGTGCAGCGCGAGTGCGCGTGCGGCGGCACCTGCGAGCGCTGCCGGTCGGACGAGGAGGAGGAGACGGGGCTCGCGGTCCAGCGGATGCCGTTCGGCTTCTCGTCCTCCTCCGGGGCGGGTGCGGAAGGCCCGGAAGCGCCCGCCGCCGGTCCGGTGCTGGCGGACGACGGCGCCGCGGCCGGCCCGGGAGAGGCGGCGGTCTCGGGCTGGCTCGACGCGCTGGAGGGCCGCCTGCGCGCGGCGTGCGACGGCGAGCTGGCCGCCGTGGGGCGGGACACGGAGGGGTGCCCCTACCTGGAGCGCTGGCTCGCCCACTACCGCGGCCAGTCCGCCGCGCACGTGGAGAGCGCGGCCCGCCGCTACACCGGCTCCGACGCCGGCACCCCGGCCGGGCTGGCCGACGCGGTGGTCGCGCGCGCCCGCGCGGCGGCCGCGGAGTGGGCGCGCACCGGGCGCGTCCCCGACCTCCCCGGGGGCGCCGGCCTCGGCGGGCTGGCGCCGGGCGGCCTGGGCGCCGCCGCCGCGTCCGCCCTCGCCGGCGTGTCCGCGGCGTTCTCCCTGCGGCTGAAGGCGCGCGACGGTGCCGGGGGAGCCGCGTCCGCCGCGTCCCCGGCCGACCCCGCGGGGGTGCGGGCGCGGCTGGGGCCCGGGGGCGCGCTGGACGGAGGGGTGCGCTCGCGCCTGGAGCGGGGCTTCGGCGCCAGCTTCGCCGGGGTGCGCGTGCACACCGACGAGCGCGCCGCGCGGCTCTCCCGCGAGCTGGGGGCCCGCGCCTTCACCGTGGGGCGCGACGTGGCGTTCGGCGCGGGCGAGTACCGCCCCGGCACCCTGCCGGGCGACGCGCTGATCGCGCACGAGCTGGCGCACACCGTCCAGCAGTCCGGCGGCGGCCTCACCCCCGCCGCGGGCGAGTCGCGTGAGCTGGAGGCCGAGGCCGACGCCGCGGCGGCCGGCGCGCTGGGGCTGGTGGACGAGCGCCCCTGGCTCTCGCGCCGCGCCGGGCTCTCGCTGCAGCGCTGCGGGGGCGGCGGGGAGACCCCCCCGCCGCAGCCCGTCCCCAAGCCGCCCACCATCGACCCCTACGGCGTCCGCAAGGTCTGGGACGACACCAGGGGCGACAAGGCGAAGGTGTTCGACAAGCTCCGCTCCCTCTGCGTCGGCACCCCGGCGTGCCCGGCGGCCGGCGACGCCGTGCTCACCACCGTGCTGCGCGAGATCTTCGCGCCGGGGAGCGACGACCTCTGGCTGGCCGAGACCCTCCAGAAGCACGGCCCCGAGCCGCTGTGGCCGCTGGACAAGCTTGACGAGCGCGTCACCCGCGCGGCGGCGGGCAAGTGGCCCAAGGAGCCCGGGAACATCGAGGCCAGCCTCCCCTCCGACTGGAGCAACCCCTTCGCGGCGGGCTCCACCGCGGGGGTCGCCAAGGCGCCCGGCGGCACCACGATCGCGCCCAGCCCGGTGAAGGCGTACTTCTTCCCCGGCCGCAGCCAGGAGCGCGCGCTGGTGATCGGCGGGGTGCACGGCTCCGAGCAGTCGGGGATCGAGGTGGTCGAGGAGCTGCGCAGGAGCCTCGCCTCGGCCCCCAAAGCGCCGTACTTCACCACCATCCTGGTCCCCGTCCTCTTCCCCGACAACGAGGCGTACCAGCGCGCGTACCTGGCCGCCAATCCCGCGGAGCGGGGGACCAACGTCGACAACGACAAGGGCGGGCGCTACAGCCGCATCGGCCCCAAGCAGAAGACGCTGATCGAGCCCAACCGCAACCTCCCGCGCCCGGGCGAGAGCCTGGCCACCGGGCTGACGGGGCTCAAGGGCAAGACCACGGGGAAGGCGCTGTCGGGGAGCCTGCTCACCGACACCATGCTCCCCGAGAACGTGATGCTGGTGGCGCTGATCGAGCACTTCAAGCCCAGCCGCATCGCCAGCGTGCACGCGCACCGGCCCTCCAGCACCAAGGGCGACGCGCCCGGCATCTACGTGGACCCGCGCGGCGGGATCGACGCCAGCACCGACAAGGCGCTCACCGCCGAGGGGCAGGCCGACGACAAGCTCGCGCAGGACATGCTGGCGGCCGCGGGCAAGCTGGGGCTCCCCGGCAACCCGGGCGGCACCGTGCACTACGCGTCGGCCAACACCCCGGCCCAGGGGACCTCGCTGGGCGACTGGGCGCCGGTGGCGGTCGACGAGGGGAAGCCCGGCGTGCAGGACAAGCCCGGCGACCGCCCGGCCATCACCACCGTCACGGTGGAGGTGAAGAACTACTGGCCCAGCAGCGACGACAAGAGCGGCAAGATGAAGGGGCTGATCGAGGCCCACCGCGCCGCGCTGCAGGACGTCTTCCTGGAGAAGTGATGCCGGATCCCAGCGCGCGGCCGCCGGCTGCGTCGAGCGGACCTGCGGGCGTCTCAGCCAGACTGCTCCCGGCCCTGCCGGGGAGTCCGCCCGCGCCCCGGCCGGCGCCGGATGCCGGCGTCCCCGGTCCGGCGGTTCCCGCCGGCTGCCGCCGGGAATAGCCCGTGCCCGCCGCGCGTGCCGCCCGCGAAGCCCGTTCCTCCTCCGCCGAGGCCGGGGAGAAGGCGCCCGCCGGGGCCGGAGGCGGCGCGGCCGGCCTCGCCGCGCCGCTGGCGTGGGCGCTCGCCCCGGGGGGCGTGCAGCGCAAGTGCGCCTGCGGCGGCACCTGCGAGCGCTGCCGGGACAAGGAGGAGCAGCGGCAGGGGCTCGCCGTCCAGCGCCAGGCGCTCCCCGCCGCCGCGGCCCCGCCGGCGGCGGACGGCGGGTCCGCCGCGCCGGGGCCGGGGCCCTACGGCGTCCTGGTGGACGACGGGGCGCCCGCCGACGGGCGGATGACCGTCTCCGCCTTCATGGACGCGCTGGAGTCCCGGCTCCGCCCCGCGTGCGACGAGGTGCTGGGCGCGGCGGGGAGGAGCACCGAGGGGTGCCCGTACCTGGACCAGTGGATCGCCTTCTACCGCGCGCAGCCCGCCGCCCGGGTGGAGCGCGCCATCCTCCGCTACACCGGCGCCGAGGGCACCGACGCCGCCGCCCTGCTGGAGGCGATCGTGTCGCACGCCCGCCGGGCCGCCGCGGAGTGGGCGCTCACGGGGCGGGTGCCGGAGCTCCCCGACGGGGTCCCGGGCGACGGGCTCCCGCCGGCCGGCGCCGGGGCGGTGCAGGGGAAGGGGGTGGGCGCGGCGGGGAGCTCCGCCGCCTCCCCGGCCGACCCCGCCGCCGTGCGCGCGCGGCTCGGCCCCGGGCGGGCGCTGGAGCCCGCGGTGCGCGCGCGGATGGAGGACGGCTTCGGGGCGAGCTTCGCGGGGGTGCGCGTCCACACCGACCCGCGCGCCGCCCGCACCGCCGCCGACCTGCGCGCGCGCGCGTTCGCCGTGGGCGGCGACGTGGCGTTCGGGGCGGGCGAGTACCGCCCCGGGACGCTGGCCGGCGACGCGCTGCTCGCCCACGAGCTCGCCCACACCCTGCAGCAGCGGGACGGGGCCGTGTCCCCGGCCGCCGCGAGCGACCCGGCGCTGGAGCGGGACGCCGACGCCGCCGCGCGGGACGTGCTCCTGGGCCGCGAGCCCCGGCCGCGGCGGGGGGCGCTCCGGCTGCAGCGGTGCAGCCTGGGGGAGGAGCCGCCCACCCTGGAGGGGGAGGACGCGGAGGAAGAGGCGCGGGCCCTGGGGATCACCGTCGACCGCACGCCCGCCCGGGAGCCGGGCCAGCCCTACATCGTGGGGATGCAGCTCGGGTTCCACATGCGCCAGGAGCGGCCCACCCCGACCACCCCCGCGGCCGGGGTCTACATGTGGGACACCGAGTACCCGGGCGGGGGGCGGATGGCCGGCTTCTCCAGCCGCCCCAACCGGACCACCCTCCCGATCCTGCGCGAGGGCGACTACACGCAGCGGATCATCATCGCCGTGGCCGGGCGCCCCGACCGCCTGGTGCTCACGCGCACCTGGACCGCGGTGCCGGCCCGGACGCGCGCCGACGTGCTGCTCCCCCAGCACACGGGGGCGGACCTGGCGTCGTACCGCGCCGCCCTGGAGGTCGCGCACGGGCAGCTGGCCCACGGCGGCTTCCAGGACCAGTCCTTCGACCGCCCCACCTACATCACGTCGGCCGAGAACCCGGCCCGGCTCTCCTCCCGCGACTCGCCCGGCTGGGTGACGCTCTCCGTGCACGCGCTCCCCAACGCGGCCGCCTTCCGCTGGACGGTGCGCAACCTGGGCGACGACGCCGCCGCCCCCGCCTTCACGGGGCTCCCCCAGACCTCCTACCGCGGAGGCACCGCCTACGCCCTGGGCGACGGGCAGAGCGTGCGGTGGAGCACCACCACCGCGGGCACCTTCGGCTTCAGCGTCGTCCAGCTGGACGACGCGGGGCGCGAGGTGGGCGAGGCGCAGTACGTCCAGGCCGTGCTCCCCGAGCGCGAGATCGAGGAGGTGACCCGGTACCGCGAGTTCCTCGCCGACGTGGACCGGCACACCCGCATGTTCGCCACCGACGCCGAGGGCAACCCGCGCGCGGTGGCGCTGCGGGTGTCGTACGTGGGGAGCCGCACCGGGGTGGAGATGCTCCCCCGGCTGTTCATGGGGCCCGACCGCGCCGACCCGGCCCGCGTCAAGCTGCTGGACCTCACGCCCGGCGTGCCCCGCATCGAGTACGGCGGCGAGAGCACCGCGGCCGCCATCGAAGACTTCAACCAGCGCAACCTCTACCCCGAGGGGTCGCTGCGGGCCGACATCCCCGCCAACCCGTACGGGATCACCCCGGGCGGCTGGACCTTCGTCACGCGCGGCGCCTCCGTCATGGGCGCGCTGTCGGGCGACCTGGGGTGGGCGAGCCTGGCCCTGGCGCTCACCGGGGTGGTGGTGGGGCTGATCCCCGGCGGCCAGCCGATCGCGGCGGGGCTCTTCATCGCCGCGGCCGGGGTGGGCGCCACGGCGGGGGCGATCAACATCTCCGAGCAGCTGCAGAACGCGCGGCCGAGCGGCACCCAGATCGCCATCGACGTGGTGGGGATCGCCGCGAGCATCATCGGGGCGAGGACCGCGTGGGTGGCGGCCACCACGGGCGGCCGGGCGCTGATGATGACCACCCAGGGCCGCATGCTGCTCTGGTCGGCCACGGCCCTGGAGGGGACGCAGCTGGTGCTCATCTCGGTGGAGGGCGTCCGGCAGATCGACGCCGTCCTCTCGGACCCGCACCTGTCGGGGCCGCGCAAGCAGGACGCCATCGTCCAGGTCATCACCCTCCTCATCATCTCGGGCGGCCTCTTCGCGCTGGGCGTGGGGGCGATGGTGCGCGAGCGCACCCGGCTGAGGAGTGCCATCGGGCGCGACGTGGAGGCGGCGCTCACCCGGCGCGCCGTGTTCATGCTCAGCTCGCTCGACGACGCCACCCTGCGGGCCCTGAACGGCGCCACCGCCGACGAGCTGGAGCGGCTGGCGCGCATCCTCGTCCAGGACCCGCGCCTGATGACGCGCTACGCCGCGAGGAGCGGCGACCTGCTCGCCGCGCTCCGGCGCACCGAGGGCGCCGACCTGGCCCAGCTGGAGCGCGCCTTCGCGGTGTCGCGCCTCATGGCGTCCGGGGCGCCCGAGGCGCAGGCGGGCCGCCTGGTGACGGCGCTGCGCGCGGCGGGGGTGGAGTCGGCCGACATCCACGCGCTCCCCGACGGGGCGGTGCGGCGCCTGCAGGGCGCCGACACGGCGCTCTCGCAGGGACGCATGTACGACGCGGTCGCCCAGCTCGAGACCGCGGGGGCCGCCCTCCCCGAGGCGCGGCGCCGGGGCTTCGGCGACGCCCTGGCCCACGAGCACCAGCGGGACCTGGCGCTGTACCGCGACATGACCGCGCAGGTCCCCGCGCCCGGCGGCGGCGTGCGCGAGGTCCGTCCCGACTTCCCGCTGGGCCACGACGTCCCGCTGTACACGGGCGTGAGCGCCGACGTGGACACGGTGCGGACCCAGCTCGGCACCCCCGGGTTCGAGCCGCCCCGCGGGCCCAACCGCAACCTGCTGGAGCACGTCGAGGAGCGCGGGGAGAGCGGCTTCCGCGGGGCCACGCGGCAGGTCTCCACGCCCGACGGCCAGGGCGCCGCCGCCTGGGCGGGCGACGGGGGCACGGTCCTGGAGGTGCGCGGCGTCCCCGGGTGGGACGCCAACGCGCAGCTCGCGGGGCGGGTCCAGCGCGGAGGCACCTTCGGCGGGAACCTGATGGTGGCCGAGGGCGAGATCTCCATCCCCGCCCACATCCCGCCCGAGGCGGTGCGGCGGTTCGGCCGCGTCACCGAGACCCGCCCCGGGCGCTACCGGGTGGACTGGCACGACAACCCCCGCTACAACCCCGACTGGTGGAGGAGGACCCGTTGACGCCCGGGGAGCTGCGCCTGCGCTGGACGACGGCCGAGGGGCGGGCCCGCCGCGAGGCGGTGGCGGCCCGCCTCGGCGAGGGCGGCGCCTGGCACGCCGAGCTGCGCGGGCTCCCCGGCGCGGAGGAGCTCGTCCCGCGCCCCGGCGGCGACCTGTCCCTGCTGGGGGAGGCGGACCTGGACCTGCGCGGGATCGACCTGCGGGGGCTGGACCTGCGCCGCGCGGACCTCACCTTCGCCAACCTGGCGTTCGCGTGCCTGGACGGCGCGGCGCTGCGCGCCCTGCAGCAGGCGGTGCTGTGGCGCGCCTCGCTCATGGGCGCCGACCTGGCGGGCGCCGACGCCTCGGCGGTGTGGGCCCCCCACGCCCGCTTCGACGGGGCGTCGCTGGAGCGCGCCTGGCTCTTCGGGGGGAGCCGGCTGGAGCACGCCTCCTTCCGCGAGGCCCGGATGGCCGGCGCGGACCTGGGCAACGCGTACCTGGAGGGCGCCGACTTCACCGGGGCCGGGCTGCAGAAGGCGATGCTCGGCGGGGTGCGCGCCCCGCGCGCGGTGTTCGCGCGCGCCGACCTGCGGGGAGCGGTGCTCGGCTCGGCGGACCTGCGCGGCGCGGACCTGCGGGGCGCCCGCACCGGGGGAGCCGACCTCTCGGGCGCCGACCTCGCCGGCGCGCACCGCGACACGACGGCGGAGGCGACATGATGCGAGCGGAAGGGCGGCGCCCGGCGGCGGCCCGGGGGGCGAGGACGCCGTGCGCGCGGCGCTGAACCGCGACCCGGCGCGACCGGGAGAGGGGAAGCGCCCGGGCGCGGGGGACCCGGCCGCGCCCGGAGCGGACGCGCTCCGCCTGGCCACGCACCTCCCCGGCGACCTCGCCGCGGCGCGCGAGGCGGCCGCGGCCGCGGGGGCGGCGCCCGGGGGGACGGGGGGCGGCGCGGCGGGCGCGCTCACCCGCGGCGGCCCGCGCGTGCAGCGCAAGTGCGCCTGCGGCGGCACCTGCGAGCACTGCCGGGAAGAGGAGGAGAAGGGGCTGGCGGTCCAGCGGATGTCGCTCGGCTTCTCGTTCTCGTTCGGCGCGGGCGGGGGCGCGCCCGCGGCGCCGGAAGCGGACGCCGCCGCCCCCGGCGCGGTGCTGGTGGACGACGGCGCCGCGGCCGGCGGGGGGCAGGCCCCCGTCTCCGCCTGGCTCGACGCGCTGGAGGGCCGCCTGCGCGCCGCCTGCGACGCCGAGCTGGCCGCCGTGGGCCGCGACACCGAGGGATGCCCCTACCTGGAGCGCTGGCTGGCCCACTACCGAGGCCGCCCCGCCGCCCACGTGGAGCAGGCGGCCCGCCGCTACACCAGCGCCGACGCCGGCACCCCCGCCGCGCTGGCCGACGCGGTGGTCGAGCGCGCCCGCGCCGCCGCCGCGCGGTGGGCCCGCACCGGGGAGGTCCCCGAGCTCCCCGCGGGCGTCGGCCCCGGCGGGTTCCCGCTGGGGATCGGCGCGAGCTTCGGCGGCGGGTCCGCGGGGTTCTCCTTCTCCCTGAGCCTGAAGGCGGAGGAAGGAGCCCGGGGCGCCGCGTCCGCCGCGTCGGCCGCCGACCCCGCGGCGGTGCGGGCGCGGCTGGGGCCGGGGGGCGCGCTGGACGCGGGGGCGCGCACGCGCCTGGAGCGGGGCTTCGGCGCCAGCTTCGCCGGGGTGCGCGTGCACACCGACGAGCGCGCCGCGCGGCTCTCCCGCGAGCTGGGGGCCCGCGCCTTCACCGTG
>DASVWD010000113.1 GCA_036389795.1 Longimicrobium sp. | reverse complement strand
AGACGGGTGCGACGGGCAGTCCGGACGTGATCTACCTGCCGGTGCGTCCGGGGTGCGAGTTCCAGCCGTACCAGTACGTGGTGAAGACGGGCGGCGTCCGCGGCTGACGCGGCACCGCACGGGCTGGAGCAGGAAGGGGGGGCGTCCTTCGGGGCGCCCCCTCGTTTTTAGTGCGAGTGCGTGAGTGCGTGATACCATTTCGCAGAGGATTGTTCGGGTATCCGGCTCTGAAAGGGTCCCTCACAGAGGGCACGGAGGACACGGAGGAACAGCAGGGAGATTGAAGCTCTCTATGTCCTCCGTGTCCTCTGTGAGATCTCAATCTGTTTCTGTTTGGAACCAGAACTACCCTTTGCGCTGTGGTATGAGTGCGTGTGTGCGTTGATGGGGCTGCTGATGATCTGCCGTCAAACTGAAGCCCCGGTCACACACGGGACCGGCATCGCATGAATGACGGCAGGCCGAAGGATCTTCGCGGTGGCGGCGCCGGACGCCTGCTCGCTTCACCGCCCCCCGTTGCTTTTCCCGATTGGGATCAGGCCCCGACCCGCTGACCCGGCGCTCGACGGCAAGGTGCTGAAGCCATCCTTCACTGCCATGGCATTTCCAGGTCGGGGTGGAATGGTGAACCGTGGTTTTGATCGAGACGCTTGCTCGGACACGTGTCCGGCATCATTTTCGACCCCGCGGAGCACGAGCTCGCGGGCCCGGTCGACCCGCGCGCTGGAAAGGATGAGAGCGGAGAAGACTCCTCTTGCGGAGGCCGACTGCAACCCAAACCCGTCGCAGCTTTGCCGCGCCGCGCACATTCCCTGCAATTCAGGCAGAGACATGAATGCCCCATTCCGGGTGCCATTCTGGCGCAGAACTCAGGAAAAGGCTGCGCTCGGCGCAGGAGCGGGCAAGACACGGCGTGTCGTGCCGCGCCGCGACATGGACCGCGCATAGCTTGTCGGCACTTTCCAAGTCGTTAGCGCGGAGAAACTTATACGGGGCGCGGCGATTTTCCGGGACGCGTGGCGCAATTTCCAGCTGTTCATGGCATTGTTCTTGTATGGCGACGGCGCTCGAAGTACGGCCCTCCCCGGGGGAGGGCGTGTGATTCACCCTGTGAGGAGAAACCGATGAGACGACTCGCAACGTCAGCACTGGCGGCCGCGCTGGTGGTGGCGGGGGCGGCGGGGAACGCGGTGGCGCAGGACGACATGGTGGGGCGCCGCGCGAGCCTGTTCGACCTCGGCATCTACGCGGGCGGAGCCTGGACCTCCGACTGGTTCACCACGCCCGAGCAGGGCGACGAGGAGGAGGGGTGGGCGGTGGGCTTCGGCCCGATCTTCGGGGCGCAGGCCACCTACTGGCTGAGCCCCACCTTCGGGATCCGGCTGAACGGCGCCTACATGCCGACCAACCTGCCGGAGGCGGAGGACTTCTTCCCCGAGGACGTGAACGACGACTACGTCCAGAACAACTGGTTCTACGACCTGGACCTGGTGTGGCGCCCGCTGTTCTGGTCGAACGGCGGGTTCCTGGGCTCGCTGTACCTGTTCGCGGGCGGCGGCGGGCTCACCACCAACATCGCCGGCGAGACGCCGTACCCGGGGTGCCAGGCGGTCCCGGTCTGGATCGCCAACGGCGTGTGCCTCTCGGACCACCCGAAGCTGGCGACGGTCGGGCAGGGCGTGCTGGGCCTGGGCGTGGACGCCTTCTCGTTCGGGCCGAGCATCGGGGTGTTCCTGGAGGGCGCGGTGCACGGGTACGACTCGCCCGCGCACGTGGCGGAGCAGGGCCCGGGTGAGGACAAGTTCGCGTTCACGCCGCGGCTGGTGCTGGGGCTGAAGTTCATGTTCGGCGACATCCTGCCGCCGCCGCCTCCGCCCCCGCCGCCGGCCGTGGTCCCGCCGCCGCCGCCGCCGCCGGCCGTGATTCCGCCGCCGCCGCCTCCGCCGCCGACGGTGCAGACGATCCGGGTGTGCGTGATCGACAACAACGCGCTCACCGAGGTCGAGGTGCAGTACGACCCGGCGACGGGCGACACCACGGTGGCCGGCCAGCGCTTCAGCGAGCGCTTCCCGGTGACGGGCGCCTACGCGGCGAACGCGACGTGGTTCATCAACAACGAGCCGATCACGTTCAACGGCCGCCAGTACGCGAAGTACGGCCTGCCGCGGGTGCTGGGGGTGACGGAAGTGAACCGGATCGGCGAGTACCAGGGCGTGGGCGTCTTCGCCGAGACGGGTGCGACG
>DASVWD010000112.1 GCA_036389795.1 Longimicrobium sp. | reverse complement strand
TGGTTCCAAACAGATTGGAATCACACAGAGGACACAGAGAACACAGAGGGAACTGAAGACGCGATTGAAGTTCTCTGTGTCCTCTGTGTCCTCCGTGAGAGGCTTTTCAGAAGCTGTACCTGAACGATGCTCTGCAAGGTGGTATCCCGCAGAGTCAGCGGAGAACAACCCGCGGCCCCGCGCGACGTCGTCCCGAGGCGAGCAGAGAACAGCATCCGCCCACCCGGTGTCATCCCGAGGGGCGCGGTAGCGACCCGAGGGATCTACTCGACGCCCGTGGTGGCTGGCAGCCGAGCGGATGCCTGGCGCCCGACGTGGTGTTTGCGAAGTTTTCGTCCGCACGTTACGTTTCCGCCCAAAGTGAACGAACCGAACACCGCCTGCTGTTCCCTGTCCCCTGTAACCTGTCCCCTGAAGTTGCGCTACACGATCAAGGAATGGCCGGCCGACGACCGGCCGCGGGAGCGCCTGCGCTCGCTGGGGCCGCGGGCCCTCTCGCCGCGCGAGCTGCTGGCGCTCCTGATCGAGACCGGCATCCCGCCCATGAACGGCAAGCCTGGGAAGAGCGCCCTGGACCTGGCCGGCGACCTGATCCAGTGGTTCAGGGACGGCGAGGGGAACGAGTCGCTCCGGCGCATCATGACCGCCAGCCTCACCGAGATCTGCAAGGTACCGGGGATCGGGCCCGCCAAGGCGGCCAAGGTGCTGGCGGCGCTCGACCTGGGCCGCCGCGCCGCCGAGGAGGCGCGCCCCGAGCGCGAGAAGCTCCACTGCGCGCGCACCGTCTACGAGGCCATGCGGCTCCGGATGCGCGACCTGGACAACGAGGAGTTCCACGTGCTCCTCCTCAACACGCAGAACGAGCTGCTGCGCGACGTGCGGGTGTCCGTCGGCACGGCCGACATGTCGCTGGTGCACCCGCGCGACGTGTTCAAGAGCGCGCTGGCCGAGGCCGCCACCTCGCTGGTGCTGGTGCACAACCACCCCAGCGGCGAGCCGTCGCCCTCGCCCGAGGACCGCGCCATCACCATGCAGCTCCACACCGCCGGCCAGATGCTCAGCATCCCCGTGATGGACCACGTGATCGTCGGCGAGGGGCGGTACTACTCGTTCAAGGAGGCGGGGCTGCTGGAGTGAAGTGCGTGAGTGCGTGAGTGCGAAAGTGCGAAAGTGATTGCGGGCCAGGTGCTTGCGTATCCGGCAACGCGGGGACGATGGTGATCGATGTTGCCGTTCCGCTGTATGAAGCCTCGCGGGGGTTTGCGAGGCTTTCTGTTGTTGTTGCCGCGGCTTCAGCCGCCTGATCCACCCCCGCACGGAAGGCGCCTGCCGGCATCCCGAAACACGCACCTTTCTCGCAACGCACATCCGTCATTACATTTGCTGGATGATCCATTCTCCGGCCTCCCGTCTCACGCGCCGCGCAGGCGCGGGCCGCGCCGCCTCCGGGCCGGCGCGGACGCCCGCGCGCGCCCGAAGGGAGGGGTGAGGCCGTGGCGACCCAGGCCCCCGCCATCCTGGAGCGCGACGCGCTCGAGACCGCGCGCGCCATCCTCCCCCCCGAGCTGGTCGAGCCGCTCGCCGACTACGCCGAGAGGCTCGACCTGGAGCTGGTCACCCGCGCCTACGAGTTCAGCCGCGTGGCCCACGCCGGGCAGAAGCGCCGCTCCGGCGAGGACTACGTCACGCACACCGTCGAGGTCGCCAGGATCCTGGCCGAGCTGCACCTGGACTCGGTCACCATCGCCAGCGGGCTGATCCACGACGTGGTCGAGGACACCCCGGCCACCATCGACGACGTGCGCGACGCCTTCGGCGACGAGGTGGCCACCGTGGTCGACGGGCTCACCAAGATCGCCAAGGTGCAGTTCCGCACCAGCACCGAGCAGCAGGTGGAGAACTTCCGCAAGCTGCTCCTCTCCATGGCGCAGGACGCCCGCGTGATCCTGGTGAAGCTGGCCGACCGGCTCCACAACATGCGCACGCTGGACTACCTCTCCGAGGAGAAGCGGCGCCGCATCGCCCTGGAGACGCGCGAGATCTACGCGCCGCTCGCCCACCGCCTGGGCGTGGCCCACCTGAAGTGGGAGCTCGAGGACCTCTGCTTCAAGTTCCTGGAGCCCGAGGCGTACAAGGAGCTGGCCCGCAAGATCTCCGAGAAGCGGCGCGAGCGCGAAGAGCTCATCGAGCGCATGCGCGAGCCGCTGGAGGAGGAGCTCAAGGAGGCGGGGATCGACTGCGAGGTCACGGGGCGTCCCAAGCACCTGTGGTCGATCTTCCGCAAGATGGTGCGCCGGCAGAAGAGCTACGAGGAGATCTACGACCTGATGGCGGTGCGCGTGATCGTGGAGACGATCACCGACTGCTACCACGCGCTGGGCGTGATCCACAACCGCTGGACGCCGCTCACCGAGCGGTTCCACGACTACATCGCCACGCCCAAGAGCAACATGTACCGCTCGCTGCACACCACCATCTTCGGCCCCGGCGGGCGGCTGTACGAGATCCAGATCCGCACCCGCGAGATGCACCGCACCGCGGAGTACGGCATCGCGGCGCACTGGAAGTACAAGGAGGGGCAGAAGGGCGACGAAGTCGACGAGCGGCTCTCCTGGTTCCGGCAGGTGCTGGAGTGGCAGCAGGAGACGCGCGAGCCGGAGGAGTTCATGGAGTTCCTCCGCATCGACCTCTTCCAGGACGAGATCTTCGTCTTCACGCCCAAGGGCGACGTCAAGCAGCTGCCCAAGGGCGCCACGCCGATCGACTTCGGCTTCACCGTGCACACCGAGGTGGGGCTGCACTGCGTGGGCGCGCGGGTGAACGGCCGCCTGGTGCCGATCACGCGCGAGCTGGCCAACGGCGACACGGTGGAGATCCTCACCGACCCCAAGCAGCGCCCCTCGCGCGACTGGCTGGCCTTCGTGAAGACGGCCCGCGCGCGCAACAAGATCCGCCAGTGGATCAAGGAGGAGGAGTTCGACAGCTCGGTGCAGCTCGGCCGCGAGTTCATCGAGCGCGAGATCAAGAAGCAGCGCCGCGAGCGCGTCACCGACGAGCGCTTCGACGAGGCCGCCCGCAAGCTCGGCCTCCCCGACGCGGCGCACCTCTTCGCCGCGCTCGGCCGCGGCGACCTGGGCCCCAGCGCGGTGCTGCGCGAGCTGTGGCCGGAGCTGGCGCAGGAGCACCCGAAGCCCCCCTCGGCGTTCGAGCGGCTGGTGTCGCGCGTGCGCGGCGAGCCGCCGGCGGTCAAGATCCAGGGGATGAACAACCTGATGGTGCGCTACTCCCAGTGCTGCCAGCCGGTGCCGGGAGACAAGGTCACGGGCTACATCACCCGCGGCCGGGGCGTGTCCATCCACCGCATCGACTGCCCCAACATCCTGCAGCTGCGCGACCACCCCGAGCGGCGGGTGGAGATCGAGTGGGACGTGGACGGCGCCGACCGCTTCTTCGTGCGCCTGGTGATGGAGGGCACCGACCGCCGCGGCCTCTTCGCCGAGATCGCGGGCGCCATCTCGGCCACCAACACCAACATCAAGAGCGCCGACATCAAGGCCGACGAGCGCGGGATGCGCGGCGAGTTCGTGGTGGAGGTGGAGAACCTCACCCACCTGAACCGCGTGATCGCGGCGGTCAAGAAGATCAAGGGCGTGGTCCACGTCGAGCGCCGTGAGCAGGTCGACCCCGACGCGGTGGCCGACGAGTAGCCTCCCTTCCGCCCGCAGCACCTCCTTCGATCCGGTGCGTCCTCCGCCCGCTCGTCACCGCGGTTCTCCTCCCGCCCCGCTGGACAACCGATGCTCACGCGTTCCTCTTCGCGCCGGCTCCAGATCGCGATCACCGGCGCCGTCTTTCTCGCCTGCACCGTCGCGTCTCCCGCGCACGCGCAGCCGCTGGCCCGCGAGGTGGCGAGGTTCGCGGAGCGGCTGAACGAGGAGCCGGAGAACGAGCTCGGGGAGGGACCCGCGCGGCCGACGCCGGCCACGTGGGACGCGCTCGACGCGATCGTGCTGGCGGCGCTCGGCGGGGGCGTGGCGCCGCACCGGCTGGACAGCCTGCTCGCCACGCTCCCGGGCTACCATCCGCCGTCGGAGGGGGCCGGCTTCCAGCTCGGGCGCACGACCTTCTACAGCAGCCTGCCGCAGGAGACTCCCAACTACTTCGTCGCGCCGGTGCGGGTCGGCGGGCGGACGCTGCTGCTGGGGCTGTACTCGCTCACCTACAACGGCACGGGCCGGATGAGCGTCTACGCCCGGACCGGCGGCCGCTGGCGGCGGACGGCGCGCGTGGACGCCCGCAACCCGCTCACCGCCCACCTCCTCCCCCTGGGCGACACGGTGCTGGGCCTGGTGACGGTGGAGACGTTCGTCGGCGCGGACCGGCAGGAGGGGAGGATCGAGCTCTGGCGGCTGACGCCGGGCGGGCTGCGGCTCCAGCACGCCGAGCGCGGCCGCTTCGTCGACTACGATGTCCAGGCGACCCGGTCCGCCGTCGCGGTGCAGTACGACAGCTTCCCGAAGCACCTCGCCGCGCCGGTGCTGGGCCCGCGGCTCTCCTTCCGCACCACGTACCGGGCGCGCGGGGGGCGCTTCGTGGCGGACACGGTGTCGCTGGCGCCGTGGGTGGAGGTGCTGGAGAGCTTCTACCGCCTGGCGCCGCGGGGTCCGCGCTCCCTCGCGCGCAGCCTGGTGGCGGGCGAGAACGAAGGGTTGTATCGGCTGCTGGCGCGCGCCCGCGAGGTCGATGCCCTGGACGCGGGCGGCGACCTGGCGCGGGGTGAAGGATGGGTGCTCCTTTCGTCGGACCGCGGAGTCCTGCGCGTCGTCTCCCGCCGCGGCCCCGGCGGCCGCTGGCGCATCGTCTACGCCCGGCCTGCCCGCCGCCCAAACTGACTCCTCCTCTAACCGTTTGTAGTCGTGCTTAAGCCGATTACGGGGGAGGTCGTGGTCCTGAGGACGGCAGCGAAAAAGGTGTTACCTCTCCGCCTGCAGTGTGGATGATCTCTGGTCGTTTAAGGAGTGCATCACGAGCCGCCTCGCGGGCAACTGCGTGGAGAGCTCCTTCGCTTAGTGTATCAAGCCGTGCAGATAAACTCTCGATTTTGGCACTCAGTTCTGCGCGCTCGCGAATGTGTTCCCTGTCCATGCGACGAAGATCGTCCTCAAACCGCACTACTGCGGTACGGAGTTCGGAAATTGCAGAATTTGTTATTTTTTCAAGCGATTCGAAGCGGGCCTTAGTCACAACGATCTCTTCATAGAGCTCGCTCAGCTTCTTGAGAATATCCGTAGCGCTCATTGGTCGCTTCCGTCGAGGAGTTGTGTCGTGCTGCTTGGATTTCCAAGTGAACGAGCCCACTCAACCGTTGCGCCGAGTCGAACTTCTTGTTCAGCAATGCCTTTGGCGAGCTCACGCTGCTCCGCAATCAGGTGATCTAAGATGTGGAGTAGAGCCGGTTCGAGTTCAACTGATTCCTCCAACACGGGCGTGGGTATTGAGGCGGGTATTGATGGCGATCTCCCTCGATAGGTAGAATCAACCCACGCGTGGTATCCGGGAAGCTTAAGCATTTGAGCGAGGTACCGGTCCACCGCATTCCCTAAGAGGAGTTCCGTAAGCTGATACTGGCCGCCTTTTGAGATCCGCAACTCGGAAACGACTTGATCCGCGATTGCGAGGAGATGTGAGCGCGGGATTGATTCCTTATACTTCTCGACCTGTTGTTGCACCCATTCCAAGTAGGCGCGCCACAGATCCTGCGGTGCCTTGCTGGTAACCTGAGCGGCCTTTTCAACTTCAGTCGGATTCATTTCATACCGACCGATCGTATGGGGGCTCCGTCATCTCTTCTCGGCTCTTGGCCAACCGATAACTTGCCGGCTCCTTCGCCTTTCATATGCTCCAGCCGTTCACAATGACAGAGTCGTTCCGAACCCGGCGAGTGAATCGTCCAACCACAACCTGATTCGCTCGGTGGTAGTGGTCAACCCTCTTTTATAGAATGTGCCGAATGAGATACTCGTGCAACCTGAGCCTCAGATCCAGATTAAAATTTTGTTGAAGCCCTGCCGTGGCTCATCTCTCCACCAAGCCATCCGTTGAGAAGAGTCTGGCCTCTCACCCCCCGCCGTTGCCCCCGCCGTCCCCCTCCCCCATCTTGTCGCAGGCCTTTCGATCCCCGACCCGCGGCGTTTCTTCGGTGTATCAGGAGGGTCCGCTTTCGACCCTCCAACGCAGTCATCCGACGAGGCAGCATGCCGTTCGAACTGGCGTCCCCCTTCCCGCCGCGCGGCGACCAGCCCAGGGCCATCCAGGAGCTGACGGACGGCCTCAAGCGGGGGGACCGCTACCAGACGCTGCTCGGCGCCACCGGGACGGGGAAGACCTTCGCCATCGCCCACGTGATCGCCAACCACGGGCGGCCCACCCTGGTGATGAGCCACAACAAGACGCTCGCCGCGCAGCTCTACGGCGAGCTCAAGCAGCTCTTCCCGAAGAACGCCGTCGAGTACTTCATCTCCTACTACGACTACTACCAGCCCGAGGCGTACATCCCCTCCTCGGACACCTACATCGAGAAGGACTCCTCGATCAACGAGGACATCGAGCGGCTGCGGCTGCGCGCCACCAGCAGCCTGATGGAGCGCGAGGACGTCATCATCGTCTCCTCGGTCAGCTGCATCTACGGCCTGGGCGACCCGCGCGAGTACCGCCAGCTCATGGTGGTGCTCGAGGTGGGCCAGCAGATCGGCCGCAAGAAGATCCTGGAGTCGCTGGTCAACGTCCAGTACTCGCGCAACGACGCCGCCTTCGAGCGCGGCCACTTCCGCGTGCGCGGCGACACCGTCGAGGTCTACCCGGCCTACGACGAGCAGGGGATCCGCATCGAGCTGTGGGGCGACGAGATCGAGCGCATCTCGCGCTTCGACCCGCTCACCGGCGACACCATCGCCACGCTGGGGCGCACGGCCATCTACCCGGCCACGCACTTCGTCACCCAGAAGTCCACCATCGAGCGCGCCGTGCACCGCATCCGCGCCGAGCTGGACGAGCGGCTGAAGGAGCTGCTGGGCGCCGGGAAGCTGCTGGAGGCGCAGCGGCTGGAGAGCCGCACGAACTTCGACATCGAGATGATGCTGGAGATCGGCACCTGCGCGGGGATCGAGAACTACAGCCGCCACATCGCCGGCCGCGCCGAGGGCGAGCGCCCGGCGTGCCTCTTCGACTACTTCCCCGAGGACTTCCTGGTGGTGGTGGACGAGTCGCACGTCTCCGTCCCGCAGATCGGGGGGATGTACAACGGCGACCGCGCGCGCAAGCTGACGCTGGTGGAGCACGGCTTCCGGCTGCCCTCGGCGCTCGACAACCGCCCGCTCAAGTTCCCCGAGTGGGAGGAGCTGGTGCCGAAGGCGATCTTCGTCTCCGCCACGCCGGGGGAGTACGAGCTGGCCAAGAGCGGCGGCGTGGTGGTCGAGCAGATCATCCGCCCGACGGGGCTGCTCGACCCGGAGGTGGTGGTCCGCCCGGTGAAGGGGCAGGTGGACGACCTGCTGGCCGAGATCCGCGAGCGGGAGAAGCGCGGCGAGCGGGTGCTGGTGACCACGCTCACCAAGCGGATGTCGGAGGACCTCACCGACTTCTTCCAGCAGGCCGGGGTGCGGGTGCGCTACCTGCACTCGGACATCGACTCGATCGAGCGGGTGGAGATCCTGCGCGACCTGCGGCTG
Organism: Longimicrobium sp.; assembly: GCA_036389795.1. Lineage (NCBI taxonomy): Bacteria > Pseudomonadati > Gemmatimonadota > Longimicrobiia > Longimicrobiales > Longimicrobiaceae > Longimicrobium > Longimicrobium sp. The sequence goes on along the minus strand of DASVWD010000112.1, from coordinate 22,135 downwards.
GGGAAGTTCGACGTGCTGGTGGGGATCAACCTGCTGCGCGAGGGGCTGGACCTGCCGGAGGTCTCTCTCGTCGCCATCCTGGACGCCGACAAGGAGGGCTTCCTGCGCTCGTCGTCGTCGCTGATCCAGACGGTGGGCCGCGCCGCCCGCAACGCGCAGGGGACGGCGATCCTCTACGCCGACACGGTAACGGGGTCGATGCGGCGGATGATCGACGAGACCAACCGCCGCCGGGTGCTGCAGGAGGAGTACAACCGCCGCCACGGGATCATCCCCACCACGATCATCAAGTCGGTGGAGGAGATCGAGCTGAGCACGCGCGTGGCCGACGCCCGGAGCCCCAAGTACGAGCTGCCGCAGTCGGCGCGGGGGAAGAAGGTGGCGGAGAAGCGCGCTCCTTACGGGAAGACGCCGGAGGAGGTGCTCAAGCAGATCGAGCAGGAGATGCGCGACGCGGCGGCGCAGCTGGACTTCGAGCGGGCGGCGCTGCTCCGCGACCAGTACCTGGAGCTCAAGGCGGAGCTCGACGGCGCCAAGCCGGTGCCGCAGCGGCGGCAGGTGTCGGGGTTGAGGTGAGGGGGAGCGTCGATTGAATGGATTCCGCCGTTCCGCCAGGTGTCATCCTGAGGGAGCGTCCGCGCGGATGTCGTGTTCACGCAGACGATTAGACGCTCCCGAAGGATCTACTCATCCTGCTGCGAGGCTGGATGGACGCGCCGGAGCGGGCCACCCGGCGGGGTGAGTAGATTCTTCGGTCGCCCGCTGGCATTCGTGCATAGCGAAGTCGGCGCCGGGCTCCCTCAGAATGACAACGGTGTGGAGGCGGCATCGGCTGTGGGGGTGTGCACGGAACGCTCGCTGGGAAGGCGATGGAGGCGGAGCTGACGGAGGCGGAGCTGGTGGCGTGGGGCGAGCGGATCGGGCGCGAGGCGCGGACGCCGCTCGTCCTGGCCCTGCGCGGCGACCTGGGGGCGGGGAAGTCCACCCTGGCGCGCGCCGTCGGCCGGGGGGCGGGCGTGGAGGGCGAGATGCCGTCCCCCACCTTCAACCTTCTCTTCCGCTACGACACGCCGTCGGGGACGCAGGTGCAGCACCTGGACCTCTACCGCCTGGAGCACCCGGACGAGGTGTGGGAGCTGGGGTGGGACGAGCTCCCCGCCCCGCGCGACCTGGTGCTGATCGAGTGGCCCGACCGCGCCGGGGCGCTGCTCCCCGCGCCGCGCTGGGAGGTGGAGATCGAGGACCTGGGCGACCCCGGCCGCCGCCGCGTGGAGGCGCGCCCGGTCGGCGACCCGCCGCCGCTGCCGCCGCCGGACGGGAGGGCGCCGTGAGCGTGGCCGCCGTCGGCCCCGTGCTGGCGCTGGACAGCTCCACGCAGGGCGGCTCCGTGGCGGTGGGCGTGGACGGGCGGGTGGCGGCCGAGGTGTCGCTCGACCCCGGCCGCGGCGCCTCCTCGCTCCTCCTCCCCGCGATCGACCGGGCCGTGCGCGAGGCGGGGCTCGCGCCGGGGGAGCTGGCGGCGGTGGTCGCCGCGGGCGGCCCGGGCTCGTTCACGGGCCTGCGCATCGCCGCCGCGACGGCGAAGGCGATCGTCCGCGCGCTGGGGGTGCCGCTCTTCGCGTACTCCGGGCTGCTCGCGGCGGCGGCCACGCTGCGCGGCGCCGGGCGGCCGGTCTGCGCGCTCTTCGACGCCCGCAACCGCGAGGTGTTCGCCGGCTGCTGGCGCTTCGCCGGCGATTCCGTCGAGGAGCTGCTGGCCCCCGCCGCGCTCCGCGTCGAGGAGGTGGTCGGGCGTGTGCGGGAGGCCTCTCCCGTCTTCACCGGCGAGGGCGCGGCGCTCTACCGGGACGAGCTCGAGGCGGCGCTCGGGGCCGGCTCCGTGCTCGAGCCGGGCGGCGGCTCGCCGGCCGCGGGGCTGCTCTGGCTCGCGCGGGCGGCGCCCGAGCGGGGGCGCGTGGCCGACCCCGCCGCCTGGGAGCCCGACTACCTCCGCGCGTCCGGCGCGGAGCGCATCGCCGCCGCGCGCAAGGCCTGACGATGGCGACCACCGACGCCTTCACCCCCTTCGCCTCCGCGGCCGGCGCGCCGTTCACCATCCGCCCGATGCGCGACGACGACCTCCCCCGGGTGCTGGACATCGAGAACGCCTGCTTCTCGATGCCGTGGAAGGAGAGCACCTTCCGCGGCCTGATGCGCCGCGGCGACACCGACCTGTTCGTGGCCGAGCTGGGCGGGGGCGTGGTGGGCTACGCGGCGTGCTGGACGGTGATCGACCAGTCGGAGCTGGGGAACGTGGCGGTGGCTCCCGACGCGCGCGGGCGGGGCCTGGGCGGCGCGCTGGTGGACGCGGTGGTGGAGCGCATCAAGGAGCGCGGCGCCCGCGAGGTGTTCCTGGAGGTGCGCGAGAGCAACCACCTGGCGCAGGGGATCTACCGCGACCGGGGCTTCGTGGTGGTGGGGCGCCGCCGCTCGTACTATGCACGGCCCACGGAAGACGCGTTGGTAATGCGCCTTCGCGTGTGAAAATTTCTCTTGACAGAGTAGACGGGCACGCTCATCTTGTGCCGTCCACTCCGTGCGCTTTACCCAATACAACGAAGGAGGAGCTGTGTCGCGCAGCCTCAACAAGGCCATCCTGATCGGGAACCTGGGCTCCGATCCCGAGATCCGCACGATTCCGAGCGGCGCCCGGGTCGCGCAGTTCTCGCTGGCCACGAGCCGCCGCTGGACCGACAAGAACGGGCAGCAGCAGGAGAAGACGGAGTGGCACCGCATCGTGGTGTGGGACCGTCTGGTGGACGTGGTCGAGAAGTGGGTGCACAAGGGCGACCGCCTGTACGTGGAGGGCGAGATCGAGTACCGCCAGTACCAGGACAAGGACGGAGTGACCAAGTACATGACGGAGATCCGCGCCCGCGAGATCATGATGCTGAGCGGGAGGGGCGAGGGCGGCGACGCGGACCGCGGCGGCGGCTTCGACCGCGGCCGCTCCGCCGCTCCCGCGCGCGCCGCCGCCCCCGCGCGCGGCAACGACTACGACGACTTCCAGGCCCCGCCCCTGGAGGACGAGGACGACCTGCCGTTCTGAGCCGTTGCCCGACTGAGTAGTCCCGCCGGGGCCCAATCAGGCAGTCAGGCATACGTCGGTCAATGCAGGTGGGTGGTGCATGTGATAGAATGCACCACCCCCTCTTGCATCCTGCGGGGACTGCTGCCCGCCTCGAGAAAAGCTCCGGCTCGCGTTCCGCTCCGATGAGGCCAGGAGCAGACTGGAGGGGGACCCGGAAGGGCCACGTGTTGCCCGATTTTACCCTGGTGAGACCTTTACAGCGACTGAAGGATGAAAGAGATCCGCGTTGCATCATTCGCGCGCTTGCATCAGGCGCTACAGCGATATCAGCGCAGCTACCTCTGGTTATTTCGCGGTCAGGGCGATCCGGAGTGGCGACTGTTGCCGAAAGCAGGGCGCGAGCCGTACCGGACCTACGATGACCGCACTTTGTTCGAGTCATGGGAACGCAGGTCTGTGGAGTTTCTCCCGACGCTCCCGAGTGGTCCGTGGGATGCCCTGGCGGTGGCTCAGCACCACGGGCTTGCGACCCGCCTATTGGACTGGTCGTTCAATCCCCTTGCTGCTGCGTTCTTCGCGGTGTGGGAGGACTTTGATACAGACGCGGTCCTCTACTCCTATTACTCCCCGCGCTATGTAAATCCCAGGAAGGGCTCGCCCTTTGAATTCAGAGGAGTAGAGAGATTCAAGCCCAAGGGTGTGGCGCAGAGGATCACGCGTCAAAGTGGGATTTTTACAGTTCATGGACCGCCGGACACGGAACTGGAAAAGGCGCTCCGCCCCGATGATGTACTGGAGAAGATCATCATCGATCGAAAATACAGATCACGGTTGCTCTTCGACCTCTCCTTCTATGGGGTGAATCGTCTGACGTTATTCCCAGACTTGGACGGCTTGGCTGCGCACATGAATTGGGCGATCGCCAATCGCCAGTTTCGAGCGGGTCTGGACATCGAAGAGATCGGAGAGGCCTGAGCACGAGCGCCGGGCGCGGATTCCTCCTGCGCCCGGCGCTCGTCTTTGATGCACGTCGGGGCTACGGGAGGCGCGCGAACGCCCGCAGCTGGAGAGTGGAGCGGCCCTCTTCGCCGGGCGCGAAGGCGACACGCACCGTCGGGTCGCGGCGAAGCGCCCTCGGGCAGTGGCACCAGCTCCAGCCACGGGGCGTCGGCTGCGGGGCTGGTAGTAGAGGCGGCCGTCCTCGGCGCTGACGTCGCCGCCGAGCGGCAAGGCCTTGAGCGGCGGCGCCGTGCCGGCCTCGCGCGTCCCCGTCCAGGATCGGCCCAGCGGCTGACGAGCAGGCTCTTCCCCGACCGCCGGGCCCAGCCGACGGTGTTCAGAGGACGAAAGCAGATTTCGGTTTTGCGTTGGGACACGGGACCGGGCTCGCGTCACGACGCGTCTGCGGCGAGCGAAGGGCGCGCTGCGAGAGCACGGCTTCCTGCCGCGATGGCGAGCGCGGCGACGATCAGGATCGCCGCGACGGCGAACGTGATCCTCATGCCGGCGGCAACGGCTTCGGGACGCGCCGTCGTGACGTCGGTCGCCGCCGACGCGAGCGCGAACACCGCGCCCATCACGGATGCGCCGGTGACGAGCCCCAGGTTGCGCGACAGGTTGAGCATGCCGGAGACGACGCCCCGCTGCTCCCGGCGGACCTCCGCCATGACGGCGGTGTTGTTGGCGGTCTGGAACAGCGCGTAGCCGGCCGTGACGACGATGATCGGGGCGAGGTAGCCGGAGACGCCGAGCGTCGCCGGCAGCGTGGAGAGAAGGAGGGAGCCGGCCGCGATCCCGGTGAGCCCGACGAAGGTCATCGGTTGCGCGCCCCAACGGTCCACGATGCGGCCGGCCGGCACGCCGGTCAGCGCGGCGACGAGCGGACCGGCGGACAGGACGAGTCCAACCAGGGCCGCGTCGAGTCCGAGCGCTCGCGAGAGATAGAACGGCCCCACCACGAGCGTCGCCATCATCACCGTCGAGACGAGCGCGCTCGTCGCGAGGCTCGCGCCCAGCGCCGGATCGCGGAACATCCCCAACCGGATCAACGGCGATGCCGCTCTCGCCTCGGCGAGCACGAAGAGGCCGACTCCCAATGCAGCACCCGACAGCAGGGCCAGGTTGAGCGCGCCGAAACGGCCGCGCCCCAGCGTCATGGCGAGCGCATAAGCCGCGAGCGTCAGCGCGAGCAGCAGCGTGCCCAGGTAGTCGAAGCCGGTCCGATCGGTCTTGGGGCCCCGGCGGTCGACGCGCAGCCAGCGGTGCGCGAGGAGCAGGGCCAGGATCCCCAGCGGTGCCTCGACGAGGAAGATGGCCCGCCAGCCGAGCCCGGCGATCAGCACGCCGCCGAAAGGACCGAGCGCGGTGCCGATCGCGGACATCGTTCCGAGGAGCCCCATGGCGCTCCCGGTCCTGTCCTTCGGGACCGTCTCGCCGACCAGCGCCATCGTGAGGGCCATCATGACGGCCGCGCCCAGCCCCTGCGCCGCGCGGGCGGCGACCAGCAGCCGGAGCGTGGGTGCGGCGCCGGACAGGACCGAGGCCAGCGTGAACAGGAAGATGCCGGCCAGCAGCAGCCGCCGGCGGCCGGCGAGGTCGCCGAGGCGCCCGGCGCCGACGATCAGGGTGGTGACGGCGAGGAGATAGGCGAGGACGACCCACTGGACTTCCTGGAACGAGGCGGTGAACGCCTGGGCCAGGGTCGGCAGGCCGACGTTGGCGATGCTGGTGCCGAGCGAGGACAGCAGCATGGAGAGCGAAAGGCCGGCCAGCGCCCACCGCACCGAGGACGTCCGTTCCCCGTTCCCAGCTGCCGCCTCGTCTCTTCCGGCGGCGATCGGCTTCGACATGATTCCGGCTCCCGGACTGGTTCCCGAAACGGTGACCGCTGGGAAACCTGGTCCGCTGCCCGGCGTGGCGGAAGACGCAGCATTCGCACTTTATTCGTGCGCTTGACGCCATGTCTGGGCCGTGCCATGCTGGAGGCATGTCGAAACCCGACCTCAACCTGTTGATCACGCTCGACGCGCTGCTCGCGGAAGGCAGCGTCGCGCGGGCGGCCCGGCGACTGCGGCTCAGCCCGTCGGCGATGAGCCGGGCGCTGGCGCGATTGCGTGAGACGACGGGCGATCCGCTGCTGGTCAGGGCCGGACGCGGTCTGGTTCCCACCCCCCGGGCGCTCAAGCTCCGCGAGCGGGTCGGTCAGCTCGTGCAGGACGCCGAAGCGGTCCTGCGCCCCGCGGCGGAGCCCGACCTCGCGCAGCTCGCGCGGACCTTCACGCTGCGGACGAGCGAGGGCTTCGTGGAGAACTTCGGACCGGGCCTCATCGCCCGCGTCGGCGAAGAGGCTCCCGGCGTGCGGCTGCGCTTCGTGCAGAAAGTGGACAGAGACAGCGCCGCGCTCCGCGACGGGACCGTCGATCTGGAAACGGGCGTCATCGGGAAGACGACCGGGCCGGAGGTGCGTGCGCAGACCCTGTTCCGGGACCGTCTGGTAGGCGTCGTGCGAATGGGGCACCCGCTCGGCCAGGGCGAGATCACGCCCTCTCGTTACGCGTCCGGAAGGCACATCGGCGTCTCGCGGCGGGGTCTCGACAGGGGGCCGATCGACGAAGCCCTGAAGCCGTTCGGGCTGGAACGGGAGATCGTCACGATCGTCGGCGGCTTTGCGACCGCGCTGGCGCTGGCCCGGGCCACCGACCTGATCGCCAGCGTTCCCGAGCGGCACACCGGCAGCCTGCGCGCCGGCATGCACAGCTTTCCCCTCCCGGTCACGACGCCGAAGCTCACGGTCTCGATGCTCTGGCACCCGCGGCTGCACGCCGATCCGGCGCATCGCTGGCTACGCGGATGTGTCCGGGCCGTCTGCGCGGAGCAACCCACCGATTCAGCGTAGCCCTGGTCGGCCGTTCACGCGCGATCAGCTACGGAGCACAAGGAGAAGCCGCTCCCGAGACGGTCTCGGGAGCGGCTTCGGTCGCTGGCCCGGGCGTCGTGGGATGTGCCAGGCGAGGAAGCAGCCGGTCACACATCGTCGACGCGGTACAGGCCACCGAGGTCGTCGGAGAACACGAGCTCGCCTGCCTCCAGGTCGTCGGCGAATTGCGAGAGCCACGCCCCGAAGCCATCCGCGACGACCGGGCGCGCTCCCTCGTCGTGCCACATCTCGATGACCTGGCCGGAGATGCCGCGCGGGCCGGGAGCCAGGTCCAGGCAGTGATGGTCGCCGCACCCGGAGTAGGTCACCGGGATCCAGGCCGGGTTCCACCAGTCGCGGCGCACGGAAACCCCGTCGGCGTCGCTCTCGATTGCCGCGAAAGCACCGCTGTCCAGCACGTCCTTCCAGACCTTCCACTCGTCCCGGATCCGCGTCAGCGAAAGCCACTCCCACCCGTTCATCATCCACGGCGAGTCCTGCGACTGGCCGTCGTGGCGGAGGTAGGAAGCGCGGACGTCGTCCGGGAGGCGCACGCCGAGGAACCGCTCCGTCTCGTCGATCTCGCCGGCCGACGCGGGCGGGTTGAGGCCGGCGGCGATGGCGGGAGCGTGCGCGGCGAGCCATGCCTCGATCCGGCGCCATACCTCGTCCATGAGTCTCCCTCCGTGGCTGATTCGACGAACGCGGTTTACGGAGCGAATGGATCAACAGGTGTGCCGGCTGCAGCGAGCGCCGGGCGCGGAGGGATCCGCGCCCGGCGCTCGTTCGACGTGCGGCGGGACTAGGGCAGCTTCGCGAACACCCGCGGCGGCTGGCCGGGGGAGACCAGCTGGAGGGTGGGACGGCCCCCTTCGCCGGGCGCGAAGGCGACGCGCACCGTCGGGCCCGTGGCGAAGCGCCCGTCGGGGAGCGGCACCAGCTCCAGCCGCGGGGCGTCGGCCGCGGGCTGGTAGTAGAGGCGGCCCTCCTCGACGGTGACGACGCGCCCGTTCTCGTATCGCCCGGCGTACGTGGCCAGGCGCTCGGCCGGCACCGCGGCCGGCTTCGCCTGCGCGGCGACGTACTCGGCGGTGAGGGTCAGCTCCGAGCGGCGCCGCTCGTCGGGCGCGGCGGCGGCCAGCTTGCGCAGCGCGTCGGCGTGCGCGGCCGCCAGGGCCTGCGCCGAGGGCGCCTCCAGGTCGGGCTTGACGCCGGTCCCCTCCCACTCGCGCCCGGTGCGCGGGTCGGTGACGCGCGAGATCGACACCGACACGCTCATGCCGTGCGCCGCGGGGAAGAAGCCGTTGTTGCGCCCCGCCCCGGCCGTGCGCTGGCCCACCAGGGTGGCGCGGCCCAGGTTCTGGAGCACGAAGGGGATGTCCTCGGCCGCCGAGCCCGCGCCGCGGTCGATCAGCACGTACAGCGGGATGTCGGTGCGGCGCGGCCCGGGCACCTCCGCCAGCGTGTTGCGCACCTCGGTGCGGTCGTCCTGGCGCCAGTAGACGCGCAGCGAGGGCAGGTTCGGGGCGGTGAAGTGGCTGATCAGGAAGTTGGCCATCTCGGCGCTGCCGCCCGGGACGCCGCGCAGGTCCAGGATCACGGCGTCGGTGTTGGCGATGAAGCGCAGCGCGTTCAGCGCCACCTCGCGGGCCTCCGGCGCGCCCGAGATGCCCGTCAGCTTGATGTAGCCCACGTTGCCGTCCAGCCGCTCCACCCGGCTGAAGCCGTAGTTGCTGCGCCGCTGCGAGTCCGCCGCCCCCCGGGGCCCGCCGCCCCCGCCTCCGCCTCCGCCGGTGCGCACCTGCACGGACAGGTGCCGGTCGCCGTTCTGGGCGCGCAGGTCGGCGGTGAGCGCCTCGGCCAGCTCCACCGGGCGGGTGAGCGACGCGTACGCACCGGAGGCCAGGCGGGTGCGGAGGCGGTCGGCGATCAGCCGGCCGGTGTCGGGCGAGACGTAGTTGCGCTCCACCTGCGCCGCCACGCTGTCCACCACCTCGCGGATCTGGTCGGCGGTGAGCCGCTCCGGCGCCGGGAGGAGCTCCGACTCCGGCGTCACCCCCACCCCCGAGATCCGGTTCGGCGCGGCCGGCTCCGTGGTGAGGTCGATCACGAAGCGGCGGCCGCCGTTGTCCAGCGTGGCGCGCAGCTCGGTCGGCCGGGGGGCGTCGAGCGCGACGATGCGCGCCCCGCGGAGCTGCTGGCGCATGCCGGTGAGCGCCCTCACGTGCGCGTCGAACGGCATCGCGCGGTACTGCGCGTCCATGTTCTCGTCCACGAAGGTCCGGAGCGACACGGTGTCGTCGCGCGCGACCAGGGCCAGCAGCGCGTTGAGACGGCGCCCGGCGGGCGAGTCGGGGACCTGCGGCGCCTGCGCCCGGGCGGCGGCCGGGAGCGCGCAGGCGACGAGCGCGGCGAGGAGGAGCCGGCGGAGGAGGCGGGGCCGGCGGCCCGGCGCGGGGTGGATCGTGGACGGCATCGGTTGCTCCAGTCGGGTGTGACGTTGCGGGTGAACGACGCTGCAGCCGACAAATTGTCGACAATCGCGGATTGGATGTCGGGAAGGGCGGATAGGGTTGCCTGGATTGTCGACAATGCGCGCGCGCGGCCGCGGCGGTGCGTTCATCAGGCCCGCCGCCCGCCGGTGCGCTGGATGGCCCCCTGCAGCCGGGCGCTGGCGTTGGTCCAGTTCTCCCGGAGCGCCGCGGCCGCGGTTTCCGCGTCGCGCGCCTCCACGGCGCGGACGATGGTCTCGTGCTCGTCGGCGGCCACTTCGAGGTTGCCCTCGAGCAGCGCGCCGTAGATCCACTCGTAGCGGTCCACCTGCGGCCGCACGAGTCCCAGCAGCCACGCCAGCCGCGGCCCGGCGAGCGGGTCGGTGAGGCTGGCGTGGAACGCCTTGTGGGTGGCGAACGCGGCGTCGAGGTCCACCGGCACCCGGCTCACCACCTCGCGGAAGGCGCGGTTGGCGTCCCGCACCGCCGCCGCGAGCGAGGCGTGCTCCGCGGCGGAGAGGCGGTCCAGGCCGCGCAGCGCCGCCGCCTCCAGGTCGGCGAGCAGGGGGAACAGCTCGGCGACGTCGTCCGCGCGCAGCGGCGCCACGGTGAGCAGCCGCCGCCCGCCTTCGGTCGCCACCAGGAGGCCCTCCTTCAGCAGGAGCTGCAGCGCCTCGCGCACGGGGGTGCGGCCGACGCCCATCTCCTCCGCCACGTCCATCTCCACCACGCGCGCGCCGGGGGCCAGCGTCCCGCGGACGATCCGTTCCCGCAGGCGGCCGTAGACGTGGGCGGACCGCGCGCCGCGCTTCATCGTGACCGGCATCTCCCGTCCTCCGCTACCCAGGTCCATCACGTACATCTCAAAATTGTCGACAATTCGTCTTTGGTCAACCTTTGCGATACCCCGTCTTCCGATCTTGCGACTCTCGCCGACTTCGCGAAACTAGATGCGCCGCGTCAGTTGAAGCTGCGAGATCCCTGGCGTGGAACGAGTCGTGGAGCAGAACGAGTGGACCCTGAGCAGCCCCGATCCGAATCCCGAAGCACCGGCCCGCTGGTCGTCCGTCCCGCCACGCCGGAGGACGTGCCGCTGGTCCTGCGTCTCATCCGCGAGCTGGCGGACTACGAGCAGCTGCTGCACGAGGTGGTCGCCACGGAAGAGCGGCTGCGGGAGACGCTCTTCGGGCCGCGGGCGTACGCGGAGGTGGCGATCGCGGAGCAGGGCGGGGCGCCGGCGGGGTTCGCGCTCTTCTTCCACAACTATTCGACCTTCCTGGCGCAGCCGGGGATCTACCTGGAAGACCTGTACGTGACGCCGGAGGCGCGCGGCCGCGGCGTGGGGAGGCGGCTCCTGGCGCACCTCGCGCGGCTGGCGAAGGAGCGCGGCTGCGGGCGCGTGGAGTGGTGGGTGCTGGACTGGAACGAGCGCGCCATCCGCTTCTACCGCTCGCTCGGCGCGCGGGCGATGGACGAGTGGACCGTCTTCCGCGTGGCCGGCGACGCGCTGGACCGGCTGGCGGCGGAGGACGCGGGCGAGGCGGGCTGACCGGCCGATCTTCCCGGGACTCGTCTTCGACTTTGCGAAATCCTTACATCCGCCGCTGGCACTTTCCGTGGGCGCCGTGCTAACGTTCGTCTGAACGCGCGGCTCCCGCGCCGACTTCCTCGCATCCGTCATCCTTCGCTCCGATGCTCTCGCTCCGCCGCTCCCCGCACGTGGCCCCCGGCTCGGCGTTCCTCGCCGGGCTGCTGCTGGTGATGCTGGGGCTCTCGGCGGTGCTGGCGTACCAGGCGGCGGACGCGGCGCGCTCCGAGGCGCGCTCGACGGACCGGGCGCTGCGCGGCTACGCCTCGTTCGCCACCTGGGAGCTGGTGCGGCGCGCGGACGACGCGCTCACCCGCCGCCTGGCCGCCTCGCTGGAGCGCGCGCTCCCGGCCGGCGCGAGCGAGCGGGATTCGTCCCGCTCGCCGTCGGCGTGGGTCGAGGGCGTGCGGCAGGAGCTCGCGCGGTGCCGCTGCGATCGCGCGCTGCGCGGGACCTTCGCGGTCGAGCGGGCGGGCGGGCATTGGCGCGCGGAAGCCGCCGGGGCGAGCCGGGGGTTCGAGGGGTGGCTGCGGGGCGGCGCGCGCGGCTCGCGTCTCGCCGGCCTGCTCGCGGGCGGCGCGCCCACGGGCGACACCGTGCTGGCCGAGCCGGCCGTCGTCGCGGGCGAGCGGCACCTGCTGGTCTACCGGGTCACGCGGCGGGGCGGGACCGTGCGGGCGGAGGGGTTCTCGGTGGATCCCGTCCGCGCGGCGGCGCCGGCGTTCGACGAGGTGTTCCGGACCACGACGCTGCTGCCCGCCTCGCCCCGCGGCGCGCTCCCCAACGGCGAGGCGGTGGCGGTGCTGGTGGCCACGCGCACGGGCGAGGTGGTCTACCGCTCTCCCGGCGTGGGGCGCGGCGGGCGCGATCCCCTGTGGGTGGACGCCAAGGTCGGCGCCTACCGCTCCGACGCGCTGGCGCCCGGCGAGGTGGTGGAGGCGCTCGACGGCGTCTTCGCGGGGCTCACCACGCACGTGGCCGTGCGGCCGAAGGTCGCCGCCACGCTGGCGGCGGAGAAGGGGCCCCGCTCGCGCCTGCCGCTCCTGCTCACCGTGTTCGGGCTCACGCTGGCGCTGGTGTGCGTGGCCATCGTGCAGCTGCGCCGCCAGCAGGAGCTGGTGCGGCTGCGCGACGACTTCGTCTCCGGCGTCAGCCACGAGCTGCGCACGCCGCTGGCGCAGATCCGCCTCTTCGCCGACCTGCTCGACTCGGAGCGCCTCGCCACGCCCGAGCAGCGCCGCCGCTCCATCCGCATCATCAACGAGGAGGCGCGGCGGCTCACCTACCTGGTCGAGAACATCCTCTTCTTCTCGCGCGCGCAGCGGGGCGCCGGCCGCGTCTCGCCCGACCCGGTGGAGGTGGAGCCGCTGGTGCGCGAGATCGTGGACTCGTTCGCGCCGCTGGCCCGCGCGCGCGGGGCGGAGTTCGCGCTGTCGCTCGACGCGGGCGTGGTGGCGCGCGTGGACCCCGACGCGCTGCGGCAGGTGCTGCTGAACCTGCTGGACAACGCGGTGAAGTACGGCCCGCCGGGGCAGAGGGTGGACGTCGGCGCGCGGCTCGCCGGCTTCTCGCTGCGGGTCTGGGTGGACGACCAGGGGCCCGGCGTGCCGCGCGAGGAGCGCGAGAAGGTGTGGGAGCCGTACCGCCGCCTGGAGCGCGACGCGGCCTCGGCGGCCGGCGGGAGCGGGATCGGGCTGGCGGTGGTGCGCGACCTGGTGGAGCTGCACGGCGGCCGCGTGGGCGTGGCCGACGCGCCGGGCGGCGGCGCGCGCTTCTGGATCGAGCTTCCCCGCGCCATGCACGCCGGCCCCCCCGGCGAGTCCGAAGAGGCGGCCGGGACTCCCGCGGTGGCCGCGGCGGGCGGGGACTGAATCAAGGTCCAGCAAAAGACTTTTCTCACGCAGAGTCATCAGAGTCAGCAGAGAACCCCATCTGCTCCCCATCTGCTGACTCTGCCGCCGGCAGTAGGCTCGGTCGGGCCGTCCCGAGGCGATGTGAAGACGAGCGGAGGAGGGCGCCGATGCCTCCTCCGCTCGTCGTGCCTTTACGAATCCCTTACACCCGCCGCTGGAACCGGGCGCTCTCCGTGGGTATCGTAGGACGGATTCCGCTCCGCTCCAGACTCCGCCTCGACGACTTCCGATGAGCCGCATCCTGGTGGTGGAGGACAACGCGAACCTGGCCTACGGGCTCTCGACCAGCCTGGAGCTGGAGGGACACGAGGTGGCGGTGGCCCCGGACGGGGCGGCCGGGCTGCGCGCCGTGCGCGAGCACCGGCCCGACCTGGTGATCCTGGACCTGATGCTCCCGGAGATGGACGGCTACCGCGTGCTGAAGACCGTGCGCGAGGAGGGCTTCGGCGTCCCCGTGCTGATCCTGACGGCGCGCGGCGCGGAGGCCGACAAGGTGCTGGGCTTCCGCCTGGGCGCCGACGACTACGTCACCAAGCCGTTCGGGCTGCTGGAGCTGCTGGCGCGGGTGGAGGCGCTCCTGCGCCGGGCCGGGCGCGCCCCGGCGGACGCGGCGCCCGAGCCGGGGGTGATCGCCTTCGGGTCGATCGAGGTGAGCCCCGCCTCGCGCTCGGTGCGGCGCGGCGGCGAAGAGGTGCCGCTCACGCCCAAGGAGTTCGACCTGCTGCTGGCGCTCATCCGCCGCCGCGGCGGGGTGGCGGGGCGCCTGGAGCTGCTGGCCGAGGTCTGGGGCCACCGCGCCGCCGTGATGACGCGCACCGTCGACATGCACGTGGCCCAGCTCCGCCGCAAGCTGGAGGACGATCCCGCCGAGCCGCGCCACATCGTGACCGTGTGGAAGGCGGGGTATCGCCTGGCGATGTAGTCTCCGGAGGAACGAAGGTTGCTTCTGTCCAGGGGCGAGAATATCTTGACAGAGGCAACCACGCTGACTGGAGTGTCGCCATGCCCGCCACGGCCCGGGCTCCTTCGCTCGACGAGCTGCTCTCGTCCATCCAGGAAGGGGAGAAGCGCGCGCTCGCGGAAGCCGTGCTGCTGCGCTCCGTCCCGCTGCTGGGGCGGATGGTGGCCGGCGCCTCGGCGGACGCACTCCTGACCGCCCTGTCGGCGCCGACCGACGTCGGCACGCTCGCCCGGCTCCTTTCCGCCACCGGCGGCGCCGACGAGCGGGTGGAGGACGTGGACCCGCTGGCCGACGCGTTCGCCCGGGGCGCGGAGATCAAGCGGGAGCTGCTCGCGGAGGCCGGCGGCGGATGGCCCGTGGCCAGGGTCTCCGACCACCTCGGCATCACCCGCCAGGCCACCGACAAGCGCCGCCGCCGCAACCGGCTGCTGGCGGTGGACTGGGGCGGCGAGTACCTGTACCCGGCCTTCCAGTTCGCCGCGGACGGCATCGTCCCCCACTTCCCCGACGTGCTCGGCGCCTTCCAGATCGCGAGCCCGTGGACGCGGCTGTCGGTGCTCCTCTCCGAGACTCCCCGCTTCCCCGGCAGGACCGTGATCGAGGCGCTGCGCGAGGGGCACCTCGAGGAGGCGCTGCACGCGGTGCGGACGTTCGGCGAGCAGGGCGCGCTCTGAGCGACACCCGTGCCCCGGCGCACCCTTCCTCTCCCTCCGGACGACCTTCGCGGCCGCGAGCTGCCGGTCGAGGTCGTTCCCGCGGGCGAGTCCCTCCATCGCATCCACCGCGGCGAGCACGGCGCGATCTGGTTCGGCCCCGCTCCCGGGAGGCCGCCGGAGTTCCGTTTCGACGCGCCCCGGGGCGAGTACCGGGTCTGCTACCTGGGCGCGACGCCCGAGGCCAGCTTCGTGGAGACCTTCCTGCGCTGGCCGGCCCGGCGGTTCATCGCGATGGAGGAGCTCGCGGCACGGTCGCTGGCCACCGTCGCGGTCCTGCGGGATCTCCGTCTCGTTTCCCTGCACGGCCCCGCACTGGTGCGGATGGGAGCGACGGCCGAGGCCGCGTCGGGAGACTACGCGCTCTCGCGCGCGTGGGCGCTGGCGCTGTGGGAGCACCCTTCCGCCCCCGACGGCATCGCGTACCGGTGCCGCCACGACGACTCGGTGTTCGCGATCGCGCTGTACGACCGCGCGGCCGCGGCGATCGAGCCCCGATCCTCCACCCCGCTCGACCGCCAGCTCACGCTGCTGGGAAGGCTCGCCCGCAGGTACGGGTTCGGAATGAGTCCGTGATCGCGCCGCTCCGTGTGGACGAGCGCGTCCGCCGGATCGGGGCCTCCCTCCTCGCAACTCCCTTACAACATCCATACGGCGGGAAAACACCCGTCGTCCTCGCAACGCCTAGCCTTCCCGGTGAGATGGAGCGGCCGGCGCGTCCGGCCCGGCGCGGCCTTTCACCGGAGGCGGGAGATGAGTCTGCTGGCGAGGAAGAGCATCGCCGAGCTGCAGGGCGAGGCGGGGCGGGGGACGCTCAAGCGCACGCTGGGGCCCGTCAACCTCACCACGCTGGGGATCGGCTCGGTGATCGGGACGGGGATCTTCGTGCTGACCGGGGCGGCGGCCAGCCAGCACGCCGGGCCGGCGCTGGTGATCTCGATGGTGATCGCGGCCGTGGCGTGCGCCTTCGCGGGGCTCTGCTACGCGGAGCTGGCCTCGATGATCCCCGTGGCCGGGAGCGCCTACACCTACGCCTACGCCACCGCCGGCGAGATCTTCGCCTGGATCATCGGGTGGGACCTGATCCTGGAGTACGCGCTCTCCACGGCCACCGTGGCCGTCGGCTGGTCGGGGTACTTCGTCAGCTTCGCGAACGACCTGGGGATCCACATCCCCCCGCGGCTCACCGCCTCGCCCGAGGTGGCGCTCCGCATGGCGGACGGCGCGGTGGTGAACGGCGTGTTCAACCTCCCGGCGGCCGTCATCGTGCTCCTGGTGGCCGGGCTGCTGATGATCGGGATCAAGGAGTCGGCGAACACGAACACGCTGCTGGTCCTCATCAAGGTGGGGGTGCTGATCGTGTTCGTCACCGCCGGCTTCAGCTACATCAACCGCGACAACCTGACGCCGTTCATCCCGCCCAACACCGGGGAGTTCGGCTCGTTCGGGTGGAGCGGGGTGCTGCGCGGCGCGGCGATCATGTTCTTCGCCTACGTGGGCTTCGACGCGGTGTCGACCGCCGCGCAGGAGGCCAGGAACCCGCAGCGCGACCTGCCGATCGGCATCCTGGGCTCGCTGGCGATCTGCACGGTCATCTACATCGCGGTGGCGACGGTGGTGATCGGGATCGTGCCCTACCGCGAGCTGAACGTGCCCGACCCGCTGGCGGTGGGGATCGACGCCACGGGGCTCACCTGGCTGAGCCCGGTCGTCAAGGTGAGCGCCCTCTTCGGCCTCTTCTCCACCATGCTGGTGACGCTGCTGGGCCAGACGCGGATCTTCTACTCGATGAGCCGCGACCGGCTCCTCCCCGACGCGTTCAGCCGGGTGCACCCGCGCTGGCGCACGCCGCACGTGAGCACGGCCATCGTGGGCGTGATCGTGTCCGTCGCCGCGGGGCTGCTGCCGATCAGCGTGCTGAGCCAGCTGGTGAGCATGGGGACGCTGCTGGCGTTCGTGCTGGTGTGCGCGGGGGTGATCATCCTGCGCCGGGCGCGCCCCGAGCTGCCGCGCCCCTTCCGCACGCCGGGGATGCCGTGGGTGCCGATCGTGGGCGCGGCCGTGTGCCTGCTGCAGATGGTGGTGCTGCCCGCGGCCACGTGGATCCGCCTGGTGGTGTGGCTGGCGATCGGGATGGCGATCTACTTCCTCTACAGCTCGCGCCGCACCCGCGGCATCCGGCGCATGCCCGCGCACGCGGAGCTGCCGGAGGAGGCGCCGGTGGCGTAGGGGAGTACGAAAGTACGAGAGTACGGAAGTACGGAAGTACGGGGTACGGAGCTGCGGGTTGGGAGATGGTCCGGAGATGAGGAGCGGCGTCCGCGCATTCGGCGGGCGCCGCTGTCGTGCTGGGGAGAGTAGCGCGGCCACGATCGGCTCCATCGTACTCTCGTACTTTCGTACTTCCGTACTCAACTCCCCCCGTTCGACCCGATGAACTCCGCCAGCTCGTCGCCGCGGCGCTCGGCGTCTTCCTCGCCCAGCTCGATCAGGGCGCGGACGTAGTCTTCCTGGAACATGATCAGGCTCAGCATGTCGGGGCTCTTCGTCTCGCGGGTGCCCAGGCCGCGGGTGAGCAGCCGGAAGGCGCGCGGCAGGCGGGGCTCGTACTCGCGCGAGAGGGCGCCCAGGTCGCGCGAGGGGCGGATCGACATCAGCTCCACCACGCGCATCCCCTCGCGCCCTTCCGGCGGGAGCCGGCGCAGCACGTGGTTCATCCGCTCCATGCGCATGATGTCCTGGTCCACCATGTCCAGGAAGATGGCGTTGTAGAGGATGCCGAGCACCTGCGCCGGCGGCGGGTAGCCCGCCACCTCGGGCGTCTGGGCCTCGGCCAGGGTGCGGTCGTAGTGGGTGGAGATGGCCAGGATCTTGTGCGCGCCCAGGTGCAGCGCGGGCGAGAGCGGCGCCGTGAGCCGGATGCCGCCGTCGCCGAACCAGTGCGTGCCCACCTGCACGGCGGGGAAGAAGAGCGGCAGCGCGGCCGAGGCCATCACGTGCTCCACCCTGAGCCGCGTCTCCACGGCGCGCCGCGACGGGCGCTCCCACGTCTCGATCCCGCGCCCCTGCACCCAGATGACCGTCTGCCCGGTGGTGTAGCTGGTGGTGACGATGGCCGCCGCGCGCAGCGTCCCCCGGTGCAGGTTGTAGTCGATCCCCGTCAGCTCGCCGTCCACCGGCGCGAGCGCCTCGTTGAGCAGCTCGAAGAGCGGCGCGGTGTCCACCAGCCCGCGCACGCGCGACTCGCGCACGCCCCCGCCCGCCAGCTGCATCCCCCAGCGCCCCATGTTGGCCAGGAGCGCCGGCACGTCGACGCGGAAGATGCGCTCGGGGGTGAGCTCCATCCACAGCGCGGCCAGCTCGTCGGCGGCCTGCGGCAGCGTGCCGTGGTGCTGCGCCAGGTGCGCGGCGTTGATGGCCCCCGCCGAGACGCCGGTGATGATCGGGATGTGCAGGTCGGGGAAGCGCCGGGCGAGGTGGCGCAGGATCCCCACCTGGTAGGCGCCGCGGGCGCCGCCGCCGGTGAGCACCACCGCCAACTCGCCGCGGTCGGGGGTGGCGGCCGCGCTCTGGCCGTCTTCAGGCATGCGGGTCTGAGAGGTCCGGGCGGACGGGTGATGTCGGTTCGGGAGACGGGACAATATCGGCGCCGGACCGCGATTCGGGAAGGATGCCGGCGGGCGTGGGCCGCCGTCGCCCGCGCACGGAGCCATGCCACGGCCGCGACAGGATGCCGCGTTCCGCGCCTCCTGGCACGAAGCGCGCAATAGGGTCACCGGGACCCGCGAGTCCCCGTGGCTCTCCGGGCGCGGCCCGGCGAAGGCCGAAGCCGCCCCGGGGACAGTGCTCCGGAGGATGAGATGGCGGACGTACAGGTGAACAACCCGCCTCCGGCGGGCGACGGCGGCACCGGCGCCGGGACGCTGCTGATGGGCCTGCTGGCGCTGCTGCTGGTGGGGCTGCTGGTGTGGTTCGTGTTCCTGCGCGGCGGCGGCGACGGCGACAAGGACATCAACGTCGACGTGAACGTCCCCGCGGCGGACGGCGGGGGGAGCGGCGGAGGGAGCGGAGGCTCGTCGGGCGGGTCGGGCGGCGGCAATCCCTGACCGCGGCCCGGACGGACGGCGCGAGGAGCCGGATCGGGCGACGATCCGGCTCCTCGCTTCCGGTACGCGTCCCGGCGCGCGTCAGACGCAGCAGGGGACGCAGACGGTCATCTCGATCCGGGTCGGGCGCAGCACCAGCGCGGTGCAGGCGTCGGGGTCCGAGGTGGGGGCCGGCTGCCCGCAGGTGTACTCGGTGACTTCGTGGGCGCGCACGGTGCCCTTCGGCTCCGCCGCCGCGCTGCGCGTCTCGAAGCTCTCGACGCGCAGCTCGGCCGGGTCCAGGCTCAGCTTCTTCTTCATCACTTCTCTCCAGGGCGGGTGGAACGGGATCGCCGCGTCGTGTCAGACGCAGCAGGGGAGGCAGCCGGTGTAGTCGCCGTCCCCCGTCTTGAAAGCAGGGATCTCGGTGCTGCAGTCGGCGCTCTCCATGACGATCCCGCAGGTGGGCTCGCAGCTGCCGCTGCAGAAGTCGCTGCACGCGTTGGCGCGCACCGTCCCCCGCGGGGCGGCCCCGCCGTCGGCGGTCTCGAAGCTCTCGACGCGCAGCTCGGACACGTCCAGGCTCAACTTGCGGATCTTCTTCATCGGGTCTCCATGGGTGGGCTGGGGCGCGGCCGGGATGGGTGTCCGCCCCGGAGCGGGCCGCGCGGCCGCTCCGGGGACGGTTGGCGCCGGGCGTCAGACGCAGCACTTGTTGAAGGTGCGGAAGGCGACGTCGTCCACCGCCGGCGTGCCCTTGAGGAACGTGGTGTCGGGCGCGGCGCCGCAGGTGCCGCCGCAGCTCCAGGTGCAGCACGGCTCGTTGGTCTGCTGCTGGTTCATCCTGACGGTGCCGCGGAGCGATTCGCTCACGCCCGTCTCGAAGGTCTCCACCTTCAGCTCGTCCAGCTTCAGGTTCAGCTTCTTCATGGCTTCACCCTCCTGGCCAGGAGAACGGGCCGCCTCCCGCGTGGCCCCGCGCGGAAGCGGCGGGTGGCGAGTGTGCTCTCAGACGCAGCACTGCTGCGGGTAGCAGCTCAGCGGCTTGGTGTAGCCCTCCTTCACGAGGGTGGTGTCGGGCTGGGCGCCGCAGGTGCCGCCGCAGCTCCAGGTGCAGCACGGCTCCGGCGTCAGCTGGTTCAGCCTGACCGTGCCGCGGCGCGCCGCCCCGTCCTCTCCGGTCTCGAACGTCTCCACCTTCAGCTCGCTCAGGTCCAGGCCCAGCTTCCGGCTCTTCATGGTCGCCTCCGGGTGAGGGGGGAAGAAGGCCGCGCCCGCCGCGCGGCCGCTATCCGATCGGGCAGAGGTCGGGGGTGGTGCACCCCGGCTCGTACGTCTTCATCGGGGCCGCGTACCCGATCGGGCAAAGCTCCGGGGTGGTGCAGCCGGGCTCGTACGTCTTCATCCCGGCGGGCGGGCTCTCGGCCCCGGGCGCGGTGGTCTCGAAGCTCTCCACGTACAGGTCGTCGGGGTTCAGGCTCGGTTCGCTCATCGGCTCTCTCCGGATCGGGTGGGTGGGAAGGCCGCTCCCCGCGGGTTCGGCAGCGGCCCGGAGCGCCCGGTCAGACGCAGCACTTGGCCAGGGTGCGGTAGGCCGCCGCTTCGTCGTCGTTCCAGCGGTCGCTGGCCGGCGGGTTGCCGCAGGTGCCGCCGCAGCTGATGGTGCAGCAGTCCGTCGGCGCGTGGGCGCGCACCGTGCCCCGCGCCTGCTCGGGCACGGCCGTGTCGAAGCTCTCGACGCGCAGCTCGTCCGGGTGCAGGCTCAGCTTCTTCATCGGCTCCTCCGGGGGTGAAACGGGCACCGCCCCCGCGCCGGCCGGCGCGGAGGCGGCTTCCGCGTGGGATCAGAGGCAGCAGGCCTTGAGCGTCGGGCGGAGCCCCCAGCCGCAGATCTCCGTGTCGGGCGGCGGGCTGGCGCCGCAGGTGCGGGCGCAGCTCGGGTAGTCGGGGTCGGTGTAGGCGTTCGCGCGCACCGTCCCGCGCCCGGGCACGTCCGCGGCGGTCGCGAAGCTCTCCACCCGCAGCGCCTCGGGGTTCAGCGACAGCTTCTTCATCCTCGCCTCCGTCTCAGTTCTGGTGGGGTGCCCGGTTTGGGGCGTCGCGGGATGGAGCGTCCACCCCGCGGTCCGGCAGCCGCAATGGACCGAATTCTGTGCTCGCCGCGGCATAAAGTGAACGTAGGATCGAATCCGCAACCGGCGCATCACGCACGCCTGAGGCGCGGACGATTCCAACGATACCTCCCATAATCGTGCGAATTCGTCGCGCGTCAAGAGACTTTATCATCTCCTCGCGAAATGTGCAGGAAAGGTGCGATTCTGCTACGGCAGGGTGGCGCAGGGGGGATGGGGAGAGGACCAGGCGACGGAGTGGGGGAATGCGAAGAGGGCGCGCGGCCCGGCGAACCGGACCGCGCGCCCTTCCTCCCGCGAATGCAGCTACGCGGCGATCAGACGCAGAGCGGGCAGTCGACGGTCGGCGCGTCGAGCCGGGCGGTGTTGGTGGTGTTGGGGTTGACGCCGCAGGTGTAGCAGGTGGCGGGGCAGGTGCGGCCGTTGGTGGGCGCGTTCGCCGCCACGGTGCCGCGCTCGGCCGAGGCCTCCAGCGTCTCGAAGCTCTCGACGCACAGCGCATCCAGGTTCAGGGACAGCTTCTTCATGGTTCGATCTCCAGGATGGGTTTTCCCCGCCGCGGGACGCGGCGGTGTCTGAATCAAGGCCGGGAAATGGGCGCCGTCAAGCGGCGGGTGCGCGACCGCTCGCGGGATTGTCCACACCTCCCTCTTCGGAAAGCTGCGCTCGACACCGGGGCATGCGGCTTCGCCCCGTCCGGGCGGAAGGCGCGCGAACCGGGAGGGGCAGCGGGGGTATACGTCCGCACACCAGGACATCGGCGAGGAGGGCTTGACGGGGGCGGGGAGCCTCGATAACTTCCACGTCTTGCGTTCCGCCGGGAAAAGTGTACCCATCGCACGGGCCCGGTATTTCGGCTACCCGCGCGAAGCCGCGTCCCGCCGGCGGAAGCACCGAACCGTCACGAGACCTTGCCGAGAAAGGACGCGGCAAGGTCTCCTGTTCGCTTCCGGGCGAAGGCCCGGGGACGGGGGTCGGGCTCGCGTAGCTCAGCCGGCAGAGCACTTCCTTGGTAAGGAAGAGGCCATGGGTTCGAGTCCCATCGCGAGCTCCTGAGCGCCTCGCCTTACCGTACAACCACTCGGCATCGGGATCACAAACGGATCATGGCCAAGGCTAAGTTCGAGCGCACCAAGCCGCACGTGAACGTGGGCACCATCGGCCACGTCGACCACGGCAAGACCACGCTGACCGCCGCGATCACGCGGATCCAGGCGGCGAAGGGGCTGGCCGACTTCGTGAGCTTCGACAACATCGACAAGGCT